>NZ_JBEXPJ010000257.1:0-8775 GCF_040611995.1 Lentzea sp. NPDC006480 | reverse complement strand
GCTGTACTCCTCCGCCCTGAGGCCTGGGCCGGGATCGAGGTCGACGTGCGCGACCAGATCGCCGATCAGCTGCTCCGCCCGTGGACTGTCAGACGGGTCGTGGATCTGGAAGAAGTACTCCAGAATCTGCCGGTAGCTCAGCAGCGAGGGGTCGAACACGATCTCGATCGCCTCGGCGTGGTTGCCGTGGCGGCGGTACGTGGCGTTGGGCGTGCTGGGGTCGCCGGTGTAGCCGACGCGGGTGGAGACGACGCCGGGGTGGCGGCGGAACAGGTCCTGCATGCCCCAGAAACAGCCGCCCGCGAGAACAGCCTTCTCCGTCACAGTGCTTCTCCTCTGCTCGGTGTTCACTCAGGAGAACGTTCGGTCTCGGCCGGTTCATCCCCGTCGAGTTGTGACGTAACCATTACGGACCTCGCCTCGATGACCTCGCCCAGGTAGCGCAGGACGACGGCCACCGCGGCGGCGACCGGGACGGAGAAGAACGCGCCCGCGATGCCGTACAAGCTGGTTCCCGCCGTGACCACCAACAGTACGACCGCCGCGTGCAGGCGCAAGCTGCGCGACTGCAGGATGGGCTGCAGCACGTTGCCCTCGACCTGCTGCACCACGATGACGATGACCAGCATGATGATCGCCGTGGTCAGCCCGTTGCTCACCAACGCGACCAGAACCGCGAGCGCGCCCGCGATGAACGCACCGATGATCGGGATGAAGCCGCCGAGGAACGTCAGCGCGGCCAGCGGAACCGCCAGCGGCACGTCCAGGACCACCAGGCCCAGCCCGATGAACACCGCGTCGATCAGCGACACGATCGCCTGGCTGCGGATGAACGACCCGAGCGTCACCCAGACCCGCTCCAGCACCGTCGTGACGTGCCCGCCCGCGCGCTCGCCGATCAGGCCGCGCAGCCACGGCGTGAAGCGCATGCCGTCCTTGACGAAGAAGAAGGCCAGCAGCAACGCCACCAACCCGGTCACGACGCCGGACGTCACCGCGCCCGCACCGGTCAGCAGCCCGTTGGCGATCGACCCGATGCTCGACTTGACCTGCTCGACCCCCTGCGCGATCAACCGGTCGAGGTCGCTGCCGCGCAGGTTGAACGGCGGCCCCGCCACCCAGTCCTGCAGCTGCTGCACGGCCTTCGTGGCACTGGTCGCGATCTCCGGCACACCGGACGCGATCGACGACGCGATCGCCGCGATCACCCCTCCGAGCACCGCGAGCCCGACGACCAGCACGATCGTCGCCGACAACGCCGAGTTGAGCCCCTTCGCCATCAGCCATCGAGCCGGCGGCCACAGCACCGTCGTGATCAGCAACCCGAGCAGCACGGGCATCACGACCACCCACAGCTGCCCGATCAGCCAGAAGACCATCCAGAAGCCGAGCGCGGCCAGCGCCGTCCGCAGACTCCACCGCGCGAGCCAGCTCACGCCGTGCCCGATGGCCTCACCCTTGTCCGCCCACCTGCGATCCCGTTCCACGCCGCACAGTCTGTCGTGATCTAGCCCGAACGGGTGGCAGACCCGCCGTTTTGCTCCCGCAGCTCGCACTCCGGGTCGTTGTTGTCAGGCCTTGCCCCAGAACGCGTCTTCCTCGGGCTGGTCGGCCGTGTACAGCCACACCTCGACGACCTTGCCGCCGACCACGCGCATGACGTCCACGCCGACGCCGTCCATCTCGGCGCCCGAACGCTTGGCCGTCCAGTGCACCGGCGCGGCCACGATGTCGCCGTTGAGCATCAGCGGGGCGTTGCGCTTCAACGTGAAGGTGCCCTCGGACACCTCCATCATCCCGACGAGCATCGCGCCGACGGCCGCACTGCCGTGGTGGACGCCGGAGAAGCGGTTGGCACCCGGCTGGTGCCACACGATGTCGTCGGCGAACTGGGCCGAGACGGTCGCGAAGTCGCCGGACTCCAGGGCCTCGAAATAGGTGGTGACGACGGCCAGAGGGGTGGTCATCGGTTTCTCCTTTGAGCTGGTGTGGCCCTATGCTCACGAAAAGTAACCAATAACCTCAACGTAACTAATGGACGGGTGTGCGCCATGTCACAGACAATGCCGGACTGGAGTGTGCTCGCCTCCACGTGCCCGTCGCGGACGAGCCTCGCGCGCATCGCCAACAAGTGGACGGCGATGGTCGTGTCGTTGCTGGGCAACGCACGTATGCGGTTCGGTGACCTGAAGACCGGCATCGACGGCATCAGCGGCAAGGTGCTGACGGAGACGCTCAGGGACCTTGAACGCGACGGCATCGTCAGCAGGCACGTCTACGCCGAGGTGCCGCCGCGGGTCGAGTACGAGCTGACAGAGCTCGGCTGCACGCTGCACGAGCCGTTGCTGGTGCTGTGCCGCTGGGCCGAACAGCACATCGCCGAGGTCATCGTGAACCGCGAGGCCTACGACGCGCGTTGACGCAGGCGCTGCGCACTCCAACACGGTCGTGGGAGCTGGTGGCGCGTCTCGGAACGTTGGCGAAGTGATCCACGCTCAGCAGGGCACCCGTCTGATCGCGAATTCCCCCGGCAGCGTTCCGAGCCACCACTAGGGGTGCATCTTGCGACTGCTCCGCCCGCTGCTCCACAACCAGAGCCCGGCCACCGCGGCCGCCACCACACCCAGCCCGAGCAGTCCGTCGGGAATGCCGTGGTCCTGTTGCTGCCGCGAGGTGTTCTGCGCGGCAGGCTCGGGCACCGCCACACGAGGCGGCAGCGACACCGACGGGGCGGTCGAAGGCTGCGCGACCAGAGCCAGCGGGATCGCATCGGTGTCGCTGAAGTCGACCAGCCCGGTCGCTTCGAGCACGGTCATGTGGTCGAGCACGGTGTCCATGCAGACCTTGGCGTAGTCGCGGATCGCGGTGTTGCGCGTGCCCGTGCGCACCGAAGCCAGGAACTTGTAGACCACGCCGTGCGCGGCACGCAGCCGGTTCGCGAAGATCTTGTCGAACTCCGGGCTGCGAGCGGGCGCGGCCGTCATCTCGTTCAGCCAGCCCTGCTGCGCCTCGTTGGGTTGCGTGGGCAGCTGCACGTTGAAGGTGCGCGCGAGGTCGGCGGTCCGCCGGTCGAGGTCGGCGTGTCCCTCGATGAGGTGACGTCCCGCCTCCTGCACCTTCGGGTTGGCCGACTTCTCCAGCGCCATCCGCCCGGAGGGACCCTCCCACAACCCGGCGAGCGCCACCTTCTGCAGGAGGTCGCGACCGGGCGGTCCCATCGGACCGAACGCGGTCGCCGTGTAGCCGGGCCCCAGGTCCTGCTGGGCGAACGCGGGTGGCGCACCGACCAGGAAGATCAAGAGGGTGATGAGCAGTATCCGCATGCCGGGAGGTACGGACAGACCAGCGCCTGCCGTCCGTTGCACAGTGCAATGGTTATCTTTTCGTTATCGGAGTCCGACCCTGTAGAACTGAGCGGGTGAGTGATGTCGACGACCTGACCGACGCGGTCCTCACCGCGTCCCGCCTGTTAGTCGCCGTGTCAGCGCGTTCGCTGGCGGCCGTCGAGGAAACGCTCACGCTCCCCCAGCTCAGAATGGTCGTCCTGCTCGACAGCCGCGGCCCGATGAAGCTCACCGCGCTCGCCGACCTCCTGGAGGTCAACCCGTCCACGGCCAAGCGCATGATCGACCGGCTGATCACCTCCGGGATGGTCGACCGCGAGCAGAACCCGGCCACCAAACGCGAGGTCGTCGTCGTGGCGAGCCCGGCCGGCCGCCGCGTCGTCAACGAGGTGATGGCCCGCCGGCGCGCCGAGATCAGCACGATCGTCGCGCGCATGCCGGAGCACCTGCGGCACGGCCTGGTCGAGGCACTCACCGCGTTCACCGACGCCGGCGACGAACCCCGCTGGTCAGCCCGGGACGAGACGCCAACGCCGCGTTGACCCCTGCACCTAACTTGGAGGTATGTCGCGCACAGCTGTCCACAGCGCCGTCTCCGCCACTCTCGCCCGGTACAGCGATCACGAACTGCGCGCCCTCGTGGACGCCGCCGAGCCGCTCGGATCGGGCATCGGCGGCACAGCTGCGTTGCTGCGGATCAACGGCACGAAGGTCTTCGTCAAACGACTCCCGCTGACCGACCTCGAACTGCGGAACCCCCGCTCCACCGCGAACCTCTTCGAGCTCCCGGCCTTCTGCCACTACGGCATCGGGCTCATCGGCGGGCCTGGCTTCGGCGCCTGGCGAGAACTGGCCGTCCACGACATGACGACGAGCTGGGTCATCGCCGGGTTGCACCAGGGTTTTCCGCTGATGTACCACTGGCGCGTGCTGCCCCACCCAGGCCAGGCACTGCCCGCGGAACTGTCCGATGTGGACAAAGCCGTCGCCTACTGGGGTGGCGGCGAGGAGATCCGCCGCCGGATCGAGGCCGTGCGCGACGCCTCGGCGAGCATCGCGCTGTTCCTCGAGCACATCCCGCACAACGTGCACGACTGGCTCGATCCGGCCGACGAGAACGCCTGCGCGATGGTCGAGACGCAGCTGGAGGCCGGGACGTCGTTCCTGAACGCCCGCGGCCTCCTGCACTTCGACGGCCACTTCCAGAACATCCTGACCGACGGCGAACAGCTCTACTTCGCCGACTACGGCCTCGCGATCTCCGCGGAGTTCGACCTGTCCCCCGACGAGAAGGAGTTCTTCGCCGACCACCAGGACTACGACCGCCGCTACACGGGCACGTACCTGGCGCGCTGGCTCAAGCACGCGCACGCGGACAAGCCAGTTCCGCCGCACGTCGCCGCGATCATCGAACGCCACGCCTCAACAGCCGAAGCGATGACGGACTTCATCCGCGGGTTCCAGCGGGAACCTCAGCTCTCCGCCCGCTTCTGGAACGCCTCCAGCACCTCGACCCAGCCGCCCGAGTTGTCCTCGTGAGCCTTGGCGCGCAGCTCCTCCGAGCCGGCCAGCGCGGCGAACCCGCTCTCCACCACGCGCAGCCGCGTGCCGGCACCCTCCGGCGTCAGCGTGAACTCGACCAGCGTCGTGTTGTCCGCGGTCAGGTCCGCGCCGCCGAACGCGCTGGCCCAGCGGTACGACACGTAGGTCTGCGGCCTCACGGTCTCGACCTTCACCGGGAAGTCGCCGTACGTGTCGTTCTTGCACAACGTCGTCTCGCCCTCGACGGCGGTGCCCGACGGCGTGGAGGCGACCCACCACCCCGGCTCGTTCACCAGCTGCCACACGCGCTCGGGCGAAGCCTCGATCACGGTCTCGCGTTCGATCCGGTCCACAGTCACGACAAGCTCCCAACGGTCCGCCAACAAGTGCAACCCCAGAGTTGCACACCCAGCGACGACGTGCAACTCCAAGGTTGCAGATCAGATGGAGCTCGCGTGCGGATGACGAGCCGCGAACTCGGGTGCCGTCATCCCGAAGACCACGGCGTCGTGGTGGCGGCCGGCGAAGAACTCGTGGTCGCGCAACCTGCCCTCCTCGGTGAAGCCGAGTTTGCGGTGGAACGCGAGAGAAGGCTCGTTGAACGCCCACACGTTCGTCTCGCACTTGTGGAAGCGCCGCTCGCCGAACATGAAGCCCAGCAGCAACGACACCGCTTCCGAACCGTAGCCACGTCCTTTGTGCTCACTGCCGATGAAGATGCCGTACCCGAACCGGCCGGCGCGGTAGTCGGCCTCGAACGTCGACACGGTCCCCGCGAACGCGCCGTCGGCCAGCGACTCGATCGCGAGCTGGAACGCCTCGCCGTCCGGTTTCTTGAGCGCGGCCTTCTCCGCCCATTCGCGTTGCCGGGCGTCCGAGAACGGCTGCTGGATCCGGTCCGCCCTGCGCATGTCCACGGTGTTGTCGTCGAACTTCCGGAAAGCTTTCCAGTCCTCCGGCTCGATGCCGCGCAACCGTACGAGATTCCCCACCCAGAACGAGCTCATCCGGTGATCAAACGACCACCCGTTCGTGTCCGGCAACCGGATTACTACTATCAGCCCGGTGACCGCCTACGACGATCTTGAGCTCGACACGACGGTGCTGCCGGAACGCCAGCAGAGGATCCTGGTCGCCATCCGCGACTGGGTGGTGGAGCACGGCTACTCCCCCAGCACCCGCGAGATCGGCGACGCGGTCGGCCTGAAGTCCTCGTCCAGCGTCTCCAAGCACCTGAGTGCGTTGGAGGACAAGGGTTTCCTCAAGCGCGGCACGTCGGTGACGCGGCCGATGGACGTGCGGGTCTTCCTGCACGAGACGGCCGTCGCGCAGCTGTCCGACGACTCGATCTCGGTGCCCGTGGTCGGCGACATCGCCGCCGGTACGCCGATCTCCGCCATCGAGCACGTGGACGACGTGCTGAGCCTGCCGCGCGGCCTGGTCGGGCGCGGCAGCAACGTGTTCGCCCTGCGGGTGCGCGGTGACTCGATGATCGACGCCGCGATCTGCGACGGCGACATGGTCGTCATCCAGCAGGCGCAGGAGGCGTACAGCGGGCAGATCGTCGCCGCGATGATCGACGAGGAAGCCACCGTCAAGGTCTACCAGCGCCGCAACGGCCACGTGTTCCTGGAGCCGCGCAACCCCGACTACCCGGTGATCGACGGCGACAAGGCCGTGATCCTCGGCATCGTGGTCTCCGTCCTTCGCAGCGTCTGAGCACAACGCGCACTCAGAGGACGCCCCAGTCGCGTGACCTCAGGTGCTCGACGACCGTGTGCACAACTACCTGGGTTGTTGATGTGCGGGTCACCAGGTAGAGGGTGTTGAGCGGCGGGACCTCAGGGTGGTGCAGCAGCTCGACGGATCCGGCGGTCAGCGCTGGTTCCGCCAGGTAGCGGGGCAGCGCGGACACGCCGGCCCCGGCGATCACCGCGGCCAGCACAGCGCGCAGGTCCGGCACGATGACGGCGGTGGGGTTCTTCGGGCGCTTGCCGAACTCGCTGCGCCAGTACCTGCGGATGATCGGCAGGTCGTCGGAGTAGGCGACGAGCGGCAGGTGCTCGAGGGCGCGCGCCGGATCCTGGCCCAGCAGTTCCTGGTCGACGGTCCTGGCCAGCAGCGGCGGCCCCACCAGCAGGAACTCCTCGTCGGTGAGCGGCGTCGCGGTGAGCCCGGCGCCGGGGCGGACCGCGGACAGCACGAGGTCGAGCATGCCGGACCTGAGGGCGGCGAGCAGGTCGTTCGCGACGCCGAGCGTGACCTCGAACCGGATGCCGCGCCGGGTCAGCGGGGTGAGCGCGGGCAGGCCACGGGCGGTCATGAACTCCGCCGCTCCCCCGATCCGCACGACGCCTTCGAGGCCGGGTGCGGGGTCGAGGGCCGTGCGGAGCTGGTCGACGTGGGGTCCGACGCGGCGCGCGAGCTCGTCGGCCCTGGGCGTGGGTGTGACGCCTCGGCCGCCCCGGATGAACAGCGGCTCGGCCAGCTCTTTCTCCAGCCTGGCGAGCTGACCGCTCACCGCGGGCTGGGTGAGTCCGCGCCGGGTGGCCGCCGCGGTGAGCGAGCCGGCCCGGTAGATCTCCAGGAACGTCGCCAGCAGATCGAGGTCTGTCAACTTCTCGGCCATAAGGCAGCTTATGACTCGGCGAACGTTCTTGAAGGATTCGTGATGGTATGGGTGCCATGACGAAGCTACTGATGGTCGTGTCCGGCGCCGACTCCCTCACCCTGGCGGACGGCACGAGCCACCCCACCGGGTTCTGGGCCGAGGAGGTCGTCGAGTCGGTGCGCGTGCTCCGCGAGGCCGGCATCGAGGTCACCGTCGCGACGCCGGGTGGCGTGGTGCCGACCGTCGACAAGGGCAGCCTCGACGGCCGGTTCGACGAGGTCGTCGCGACGCTTGAGGATCTGCAGTCGCCGGCCGACCTGGGTGAGATGAACGCGGCCGACTTCGACGCGATCTACCTGCCCGGCGGCCACGGCCCGATGACCGACCTGGCGTTCGACCAGACCCTCGGCGCGCTGCTGGCCGAGTTCCACGACAGCGACAAGCTGGTCGCGGCGCTGTGCCACGGACCGGCCGGGCTGCTGAGCGCGGTCCGCGCGGACGGCACGTTCGTGTTCGCGGGCAAGGAGATGGCGGTGTTCAGCGACGAGGAGGAGCGCCAGGGCGGACTGGACGTCCCCTACTCGGTGGCGGGTCGGTTGGCGGAGCTGGGCGCGCGGCTCGCGCCGGGTGAGCCGTGGTCGAGCACGGTGGTCGTCGACGGCAGGCTCGTGACGGGCCAGAACCCGCAGTCCACCGTGGCCACCGCGACTCAGGTGGCCGCGCTCCTCTAGGCCAGAGCCGCCGCGATCCGCCGCAGCAACGCCGGTTCGTCGGACTTGGTGACCGGCAGCTCGGACGGGGAGTTCTCCCAGTCGACGTGCTTCAGGCCCAGCACGGTCAACCGGTCGAAGTCGAGCGCGCGGTCACCCAGTTCCGGCCGCAGCAGCTCGATGACGACGCCGGTGTCCACCGTGGTGTGCTGCGCCAGCAACGCGGCGTCGTAGAGGTCCTTGGCCTGCGGGTAGCGGTCCGTCACGAGCCACTGGAGCTTCCAGGCGAGCGACAACTCCTGGTTCGCGGCGAGCAGGGTGGTCCCGGCGATCCGGATCGGCTCCGGCTCGATCGGCAGCTCCTCGTTGAACACCAGGTCGATCTGGATCGCGCCCCGCGGCAGGCCCTCGACGTCGAACGGGAACATCAGCCGCCGGCCGGGCACTCGCTCGTAGGTCCAGATGTGCTCGGTGCTGTACTCCTCCGCCCTGAGGCCTGGGCCGGGATCGAGGTCGACGTGCGCGACCAGATCGCCGATCAGCTGCTCCGCCCGTGGACTGTCAGACG
>NZ_JBEXPJ010000256.1:0-9098 GCF_040611995.1 Lentzea sp. NPDC006480 | reverse complement strand
GACTGACGCTCCAACACGAGCAGACCAACACCCTCAGACCAACCAACACCATCAGCCGAATCCGAGAACGCCTTGCAACGCCCGTCCTCCGACAAGCCCCTCTGCCGCGAGAACCCGACGAACGAGCCCGGCGTGGACATCACCGTCACACCACCGGCCAACGCCAGCGAGCACTCACCGGCCCGAAGAGCCTGCATGGCCCAGTGCAGCGCCACCAACGACGACGAGCACGCGGTGTCGATCGACACCGACGGCCCCTCAAGCCCGAGCGCATACGACACCCGGCCCGAGATCACCGAAGGCGACGCACCGGTCGACCCGAAGCCCTCGGTGTCCGCACCGCCGATGAGCTGCGTGTAGTCGTTGTACATGACACCGGCGAACACCCCGGTCGAGCTGCCCCGCAAGGAACCCGGCGCAATTCCGGCACGCTCCAGCGCCTCCCAGGCCGTTTCCAGCATGAGCCGCTGCTGCGAGTCCGTGGCCAGAGCCTCCCGCGGCGACATCCCGAAGAACTCCGGGTCGAACTGGTCCGCGTCGTGCAGGAACCCACCAGCCCGCACGTACGAGGTGCCGGGGTTGTCGGGGTCCGGGTGGAACAACGTGTCCAGATCCCAGCCGCGGTTCGTCGGGAACGGCGTGATCGCGTCCACCCCGGAGGCCACCAGCTCCCACAGGTCTTCAGGCGACGAGACACCACCGGGATAACGGCAGGCCATGCCCACGATGACGATCGGATCGTCCGAAGTGGACACGAAGGCGGGCAGATCCGGCACCTCGGAGACCGCCCCGAGCAACTCGTCCTTCAGATACCCGGCCAGCTGAGCGGTCGACGGGTAGTCGAACACCGCGGTCGCCGGCAGCTTCAGCCCGGTCACGGCCGTCAACCTGTTGCGCAACTCCACCGCGGTCAACGAGTCGAACCCGAGCTCCTGGAACGCCCGAGCAGGATCAACCGCGGCGATCGTGTCGTACCCGAGCACCGCCGCGACCTCACCGCGAACCAGATCCACCAACGCGTCCAGCCGCCCGGCATCGTCCAAAACGGACAGTCGCTGTACCAGCCCGGACGCCGTCTCCGACCCGGCGACCTTCCGCCGCGCCTTGACCCGGATGAGCCCGCGCAGCAACGGCTTCACGTCACCGTTCTGCTTCAACGCGCCGAGGTCGAGCCGCACCGGCAGCACCGCCGGTTCCACCCCGGCCACCGCCGCGTCGAACAACCGCAGCCCCAGCGCGGCGTCCAGAGCGGGCATGCCGGAACGCCGCATCCGTTCGGCGTCCTCGGCCGACAACATGCCGGTGTCCCAAGCACCCCACGCGAGCGACACGCCAGGCAGCCCGTTGAGCAGCCGATGCGAAGCCAGCGCGTCCAGGAAAGCGTTACCAGCGGCGTAGTTGCCCTGGCCGGCGTTACCGAACACACCGGCCGCCGAGGAGAACAGCACGAACTGCGTGGCCTCGGTGGCAAGATCATGCAGGTTCAGCGCCGCGTCGACCTTGGCCCGCAACACCGCGTCCACCCGCTCCGGCGTCAGCGACTCGATCACACCGTCATCGAGCACACCGGCCGCGTGCACCACGCCCCGGACCTTGTGCCGCTTCAACAACTCCCACAACGCCGCCCGGTCAGCGACATCGCAGGCGACCACGGAAACCCGAGCCCCCAACGCCTCCAGCTCACCAACGTCACCCTGGCCGCTGCGGCTGACCAGCACCAGCTCGGTGACCCCGTGGTTCTCCACCAGGTGCCGCGCCACGATCCGCCCGAGCCCACCGGTACCGCCGGTGATCAGAACCGGGCTCTCCCACACGACATCCTCAGAGCCGCCGGCAACTCGCCCGAGCCGAGCCGCCCGAGCCTCCCCGTCGCGAACCACCAGCTGCGGCTCGTCGAGGTCCAGCACCCCGAGCAACGTCGCCGGCGACGACTCCTCGGCGTCCAGGTCGATCAGCCCGAACCGTTCGGGGTGCTCGGTCTGCGCGGTCCGCACCAGCCCCCACACCGCCGCGCCGGCCAGGTCATCGCCCTCGACAGCCCCGCGCGTGACGAACACGAGCCGCCCGTCGCGGTCCTCCCGGATCCACTCCTGCACCAGCTCCAACGCCCGGTGCGTGGCCGCCCGGACCGCCGAGGCGTTCTGCTCTCCCGCGACGGGCACGAGCACAACATCCGTGTCAGTCAGCGAAAGCAGGCCCTCGACCCGCCCGACCGACAGCCCGAGCACGTCCGGCCCGAGCACGCTGACCGTCTTGCCCGCCTCGGCGGGCGGCACCGCGACCGGCGTCCACCGCACCGAGAACAACGAGTCCAGCTCGGCGGGCTGTTCGGCCGCGACCGCCCGCATCACCAGCGACTCGACCGACGCCACCGGGTTGCCGGCCGGGTCGGCCAGCGCGATCCGCAGCCCGTTGTCGTCGCGCGTCATCCTGACCCGCAACGCCGTCGCCCCGGTCGCGTGCAACGACACGTTCTCCCAAGCGAACGGCAACCCGGCCGCCCCGCTCTCGTCCAGCAACGACGCGTGCAGCGCGGCGTCCAGCAACGCCGGGTGCAGCCCGAACGGCTTCACGCTCACGTCGTCCGGCAGCGCGACCTCGGCATACGTCGTGTCACCGTCCCGCCAAGCCGCGCGCAACCCGCGGAACATGCCGTCATAAGCGAACCCGGCGTCAGCGAACTTCTCGTAGCAGCCCTCGACATCAACGGCCTCAGCCGCAGGCGGCCACACCGACGCATCGAACTCAACGCGCTGCTCGCCCTTCGCAAGCGCACCGCTCACGACCTGAGTCCACTGCGCGTCAACAACTTCATCCGGTCGCGCGTGAATCGTGAACGTCCGCCGCTCGTCGCCGCCCGACACCTTCATCTGCAACACCAGCCCACCGTGCTCCGGCAGCACCACCGGCGCCGACAACGTCAGCTCCTCCAGCCGGTCCAGCCCGACCTCGTCCCCGGCCCGCAGCGCGAGCTCGACGAGCGCCGCCCCAGGCACCATCACCCGCCCCATGATGGTGTGGTTGCGAATCCACGGATGCGTCCGCATCGACAACCGGCTGGTGAACAGGAACCCTTCCCCATCAGCGAGTTCAGCCGACGCGATGAGCAACGGGTGCCCGACCGGGACCATGCCGATCCCGGCGGCCCCGTCCCCGCCGATCTGCACCGACGGCCAGTACCGCTGGTGGTCGAACGCATATGTCGGCAGATCGATCTTCCTGCCACCGGCGCAGAACCCGCTCCAGTCCACCTTCACGCCATCGACGTGCAGCCGGGCCAGCGCGGTCAACGCCGCGACACGTTCGCCCTTGTCCTTGCGCAGCACCGGAATGGCGTCCTCGACGAGCGCGCTGAGCACTCCGTCCGGCCCGACCTCGAGGAACGTGGTGGCGCCACCGTCCCGCAGCCTCTGCACGTTGTCGCTGAACCGAACCGCGTCCCGAACGTGGTTCACCCAGTACTCGACGGTCGTGACATCCCCACCAGCGACCATCGGAATGCGCGGCTCGCTGAACACAACCTCCGCCAACGCCTCACGGAAGTCGTCCAGCATCGGCTCCATCAGCGGCGAGTGGAACGCGTGCGACACCTTCAACCGCTTGCTCTTCCACCGCTCCGCGATCCGGAGCACCTCGTCCTCGTCGCCGGCGATCACCACCGACCGAGGCCCGTTCACCGCGGCAACCGACACCCGTTCACTCAGATGCGGCAACACTTCGTCCTCAGAAGCGATGACCGAGACCATCGCCCCACCCTCGGGCAACGCCTGCATGAGCGCCGACCGAGCCGTGACCAGCAAGCACGCGTCCTCAAGGCTGAACACTCCGGCCACGTGAGCCGCCGCGATCTCACCGATCGAATGCCCGGCGACCTGCTCCGCCCGGACCCCCCACGACTCAACCAGCCGGTACAACGCCACCTCGACCGCGAACAACGCCGGCTGCGCGACCCCGGTCTGGTTCAGCGCCTCCTGGTCCTCGCCCCACATGACGTCCCGAACCGCGGGGTCCAGGTACATCAACACACCGTCAAGCGCCTCAGCGAACACGGGGAACGCCTCGTACAACTCACGCCCCATGCCAACCCGCTGCGCCCCTTGCCCGGAGAACAACACCGCCGGCGACCGCTGCGCCAACGCCGTCCCCCGCGCCAGCACCTCTCCCCCGAGCACCACAGCCCGATGCTCGAACTGTGCCCTGGTGGTCAACAGCGAGAACGCAACATCCTCCGCCGCCCCTTCAACACCCTTGACCCGCTCAACCTGCCCGTCCAACGCCTCCACGGTCCTGGCCGACACCACGAACGGAATCGATCCCGTCTGGGCCCCCCGGGGGGAGTCCGAGGTCCCCACTCCAATCGTCTCACCGGCCACCGACGATTCCGCGCCCGCAAGATCGACAACGGCCGACTTGTCCACAGCCGCCGAGTTGTCCACAGATTCCAAGGAGCCCGCTTGACCAGCGATTTCGTTCGGTACGCTGGAAAACGGGGGGATCCCCGTGCCCGGCGCTTCCAAGATCACGTGCGCGTTCGTGCCGGAGAAGCCGAACGACGAGACGCCCGCGCGTCGCGGCCGCGACACCTCAGGCCACGGCGTGGCCTCGGTGACCAGCGAGACCGCGCCCTCGCTCCAGTCGACGTGCGTGGACGGCTCGGTGATGTGCAGGGTCGGCGGCACCACGCCATGCCGCATCGCGTGCACCATCTTGATCACACCCGCGACACCGGCCGCCGCCTGCGTGTGCCCGATGTTCGACTTGATGCCACCCAACAGCAGTGGCACCGAGCGTTCCTGACCGTAGGTCGCCAGCAAAGCCTGAGCCTCGATCGGGTCACCCAAAGTCGTTCCGGTGCCATGCGCCTCGACCGCGTCAACGTCCGCAGTGGACAGACCAGCCGACGCAAGCGCTTGGCGGATCACCCTCTGCTGCGACGGCCCGTTAGGCGCCGTCAGCCCGTTGGACGCACCGTCCTGGTTGATCGCCGAACCCCGCACGACCGCCAACACCGTGTGCCCAAGACGCACCGCATCGGACTGACGCTCCAACACGAGCAGACCAACACCCTCAGACCAACCAACACCATCAGCCGAATCCGAGAACGCCTTGCAACGCCCGTCCTCCGACAACCCGCGCTGCCGCGAGAACCCGACGAACGCACCCGGCGTCGACATCACCGTCACACCACCGGCAAGAGCCAGTGAGCACTCCCCGGCCCGCAGCGACTGAGCCGCGAGGTGCATCGCCACCAGTGATGACGAGCAAGCGGTGTCGATCGACACCGACGGCCCCTCGAACCCGAAGGTGTAAGAAACGCGACCCGACACAACCGACGGTGACGTACCGGCGCCCTGGTGTCCCTCGGAGTCGGCCTCGACGATCTGTGCGTAGTCGTTGTACATGACACCCGCGAACACACCGGTCCGCGAACCCCGCAGCGACGTCGGGTCGATACCGGCCCGCTCCAGCGCCTCCCACGTGGTCTCCAGCAGGATGCGCTGCTGGCCGTCCGTGCCGAGCGCTTCCCGCGGCGACATCCCGAAGAACGCCGGGTCGAACAGGTCCGCGTCGTGCAGGAACCCACCGGCGCGAGCGTAGGACGTGCCGAGGTGGTCAGGATCCGGGTGGAACAACGTGTCGAGGTCCCAGCCGCGGTTCTCCGGGAACGGCGTGATCGCGTCCGTCCCCGAGATCACCAGATCCCACAACGACTCCGGCGACGTCACGCCACCGGGGAACCGGCACGCCATGCCGACGATCACGATCGGATCGTCCGAAGTGGACACCAGCGCGGGCAGGTCCGAGCTCTCCGCCACCGAGCCGAACAGCTCGGCGTGCAGGTGGTCGGCCAGCGCGAGCGCCGTCGGATAGTCGAACACCAGCGTCGCCGGCAGCCGCAACCCGGTCGCCTCGGTCAGCTGGTTGCGCAACTCGACCGCGGTCAGCGAGTCGAACCCGAGGTCCTGGAACGCCCGCGTCGCGTCCACCGCGTCGATCGACGAGTGCCCGAGCACCGAGGAAACCTGCGTGCGCACCAGATCCACGAGCGCCGCACGCCGGTCCGCGACGTCCATCGCGCCGAGCTTCTGCACGAGCCCGGACGCGGTCGCCGAACCCGCCGCCGCACGCCGTGCCCTGACCCGGATCAAGCCCTGCAGCAACGGCGCCACCGCACCACGCGCTCGCAGCGTCGCAAGATCAAGCCGCACCGGAACGGTCAGCGCCGCACCGCTCGCCACCGCCGTGTCGAACAGTTCCAAGCCCTGCCTCACCGTGATCGGCGGCATGCCGGCGGCGGTCATCCGCGCTGCCTCGGCCTCGGTCAGCGCGCCGGTCATGCCGCTGACCTCGGACCACACCCCCCACGCCATCGACGTGGCGGGCAGCCCAAGAGCCCTGCGGTGCGCGGCAAGTGCGTCGAGGAACGCGTTGCCCGCCGCGTAGCTCGCCTGTCCGGCGTTGCCGAAAACGCCGGCCGCCGACGAGAACACCACGAACGCCGTCAGCCCGTCAGTCAGCTCGTGCAGGTGCCAGGCTGCGTCAGCCTTGGGCCGCACCACGTTCGCGATGCGCTCCGGCGTCATCGACTCGATCACGCCGTCGTCCAGCACACCAGCCGCGTGCACGACACCCCGGATCTCGTGCTGCGCAAGGAGTTCCGCAACAGCATCCCGATCACTCACGTCACAAGCCGCGACGGTGACACGCGCTCCCAACGCCTCCAGCTCCGACGTGTCGGCCTCGCCACGACGGCTGACGAGCAGCAGCTCCCGAACACCGTGCGTCTCGACGAGGTGCTTCGCGATCACTGCACCCAGCCCGCCGGTACCGCCGGTGACGAGAACCTTGCCCTCCCAACGGACTTCGCCGGCACCCGTGACACGCGCCAGCCGCACGGCGAGCACCTGGCCGTCGCGAACCACCAGCTGCGGCTCGTCGACGCCGAACGCCACCGAGACCATCGCGGCGGAGAGGTTGTTGCCGCACAGGTCGATCAGCCCGAACCGCCCGGGGTGCTCCGACTGCGCCGACCGCACCAGACCCCACACCGCCGCGGCGCCCAGGTCCTCACCTGTGGTCGCACCGCGCGTGACGAACGTGAGCCGGTCGCCCCTTCCGCCGCGGATCCAGTCCTGCACCAGCGCCAGCACCCGCGCGGTGTTGGCGTGCGTGCCGCCGAGGACATCGTCACCGCCGACCACCGGCACCAGCACCAGCTCGGCGTCGGTGTCCGCGATCGCCTCCACCACGGGATAGCCGAGGTCGAGCACGTCCGGCCCGACAACCGCGACCGACTCGGGCGCCGCGACGTCCTCCTGCGTGACCGGCACCCACTCAAGCCCGAACAGCTCGCTCTGCCCGGCCTCACCGAGCTGCTCGACGTTGACCGCCCGCACGACCACGGCCTCGACCGTCGCGACCGGCGCACCCGTGACGTCGGCGAGCGCGATCGTCCTGCGCATGCCGCCCTCGTCGCGGGTCAGCTTGACGCGGAGCTCGCTCGCCCCGGTCGCGTGCAGCGACACGCCTTCCCACGAGAACGGCAGCCCCGCGTCGAGCGTCTCGTCCAGCAACGCCGCGTGCAGCGCCGAGTCGAGCAACGCCGGATGCAGCCCGTAAGCAGTGCCGTCAACGTCTTCCGGCAAAGCGAGCTCGGCGTAGATCTCGTCGCCGACCCGCCACGCGGCCTTCAGGTTCCGGAACGCGTGCCCGTAAGCGAAGCCCACGACCGCGAACCGCTCGTAGCACTCCTCGTAGTCCATCGCGACGGCCCCAGCGGGCGGCCACACCGAAGCCTCGAAAGTGCTACTGGTCGTGCCGCTCGCCAGGAACCCGGTCGCATGCTGAATCCACGGCGAGTCCGCCGCGTTCTCGGGCCGAGAGTGAATCGAGTACTGCCTCCTGCTGCCTTCCGGTCCCACTTTCAGCTGAATCTGCACAGCCCCGCGCTCCGGCAGCACGAGCGGCGCCGCCAGCGTCAGGTCGTCGACCCGGTCGAGCCCGACCTCGTCCGCGGCCCGCATCGCGAGCTCGATCAGCACCGCCGCCGGCACCAGCGTGCGCCCCATGATCACGTGGTCCGCGAGCCACGGGTGCGTGCTCAGCGACACCCGGCTGGTGAACACCACGCCTTCGCCCTCGGCCAGCTCCACCGCCGCCCCGAGCACCGGGTGCCCCACGCTGACCAGCCCCAGCCCGGACGCGTCCGACGCCCGCCCCGCACTCGCCGGCCAGTACCGCTGCCGGTTGAACGGGTAGGTGGGCAGCTCGACCTTCTTGCCGCCCTCGTAGAACCGCATCCAGTCAACGTTGATTCCGTCAACATGTACTTGACTGAGTGCAGTCAACATTGAATCAACATCAGACTTGACGCGCGTCAACGTCGGAATCAACCCGTCAACCATCGCCGTCAACTGCGCGTCAGGCCCCACCTCAAGCAACGTCACGTCACCCAGCCGAGTGACGTTGTCGTGGAACCGCACCACGCCACGCACGTGGTCGACCCAGTAGTCGGCGGTGGTGACATCGCCGGATGTCGACATTCCGACAACCGGCTCACGGAACTCGATGTCGGCGATCGCCGCGCGGAAGTCGTCCAGCATCGGCTCCATCAACGGCGAGTGGAACGCGTGGCTGACCTTGAGCCGCTTGTTCTTCCAGTTCTCCGCGATCGCGAGCACTTCGTCTTCGACGCCCGCGATCACCACGGACCGAGGCCCGTTGACGGCGGCAATGGACACGCCATCAGTCAGGTGCGCACGCACCTCTTCTTCGGACGCGATGACCGACACCATCGCGCCGCCGGGCGGCAGCGCCTGCATCAATGACGCACGGGCCTGCACCAGTCGGCAGGCGTCCGCCAGACTCAGCACTCCGGCAACATGCGCGGCCGCGATCTCGCCGATCGAGTGCCCGGCGACCTTCGCGGGCTTCACCCCGAACGACTCGAGCAACCGGTACAGCGCGACCTGAACAGCGAAGATCGCGGGTTGCGTGTTTCCGGTCTGGTTCAGCGCCTCGGCATCGTCGCCCCACATGACCTCGCGCACGCCTTGGAGGTGCTCCAACACCTCATCCAACGCCGACGCGAACACCGG
>NZ_JBEXPJ010000255.1:0-9292 GCF_040611995.1 Lentzea sp. NPDC006480 | reverse complement strand
CGTGGCCGGTGCAGGCGAGGCGGCCCTCACCATCGTGGGTGCCGACGAGCACCGGACCCGTGACGACGCCCGCATGACCTCACGCTACATGCCGCGAGCAGGCCGAGCGGCGGTAGCAGGGACTTCGCGGTGAGCCCGAACGGGACCGCCACCAGGTAGACGACCGGAATCCCGATCACCAGCAGGGCGAGCTGGAGCAGCGCTCCCGTCAGGTTCTTCCGCACAGGGGTGTTCTTACCGGAACACGAAGAACGTCACCGCCGCACCACCTGCTCCGAGCAGGAGTGCGATGAACCCGGCCGCCACGGGGTGGCGGAACCAGCTGCGGTTGTAGTCCAGCGCGGCCCGGCCGGGCCCGGCGAACAGCGCCGCGAACGCCATGCCCGCGAGTGCCAGTTCCAGCTCCACGCCGTTGGGGCCGAAGAAGCCGCCCTTGTACTTCAGCGCGATGACGTTCGCCATCACGGCCAGCAGCCCGGCGGCGGCCAGCGGCGTGAACAGGCCCAGCACGATCAGGCTGCCGCCGGCGAGCTCCGTGACGCCGGTGACCCAGGCGAGGACGACCGACTCGCGGTAGCCCATCGACTCCAGCGACTTGGCGAAGCCGTTGATGCCGGGACCGCCGAAGAGACCGAAGACCTTCTGCAGGCCGTGCAGCACGAAGATGCCACCCAGCACGGCGCGCATCCCGAGCAGGCCGAGGTCGGGGCCGGCGGTCCAGCCGAACTTCTTGCGGTCGTCGTCGAACGGGTCGTCGTCCACCTGGTTGTCCACAGTGGACTTGTCCAGCGGGGTGTAGCCCGTGGTGTCGAACGCCTTCGTCGTGGAGTCGTACGGCGACGCAGCGCCTCCGTCGACTCTGGTGGTGCTGTCGTCGAAGTGGTGCACTCCCCCTCCGCTGCTCGAATAGAACGAGTCGTCGGAGAAAGCGCTCGATGTCTTCGAGCCTTTGTCGTGAGTAGCCACGCCCGCACGCTAGGGGGCCCGAAACGGGCGCGCGAGATCCGAACGGCAGCTTAGGTTCACCCTAATGGACTAGGGGCTCCCTAGTAAGCGCCGTTCACCAGGTTGCGCGGACGTTCCCCCGCAACGTAACGAGCGATCTCCGAAGCGACGACGGCGTATGCGCGATGCGCATGTCCCGTGCAGGATCCGGCCACGTGCGGGGTGAGCAGCAGCCCCGGCGCGGTCCACAGTGGATGATCCTCGGGCAGTGGTTCGGGATCGGTCACGTCGAGAGCCGCGCGCAGTCGCCCGGAATTCAGTTCCGCGAGCAATGCATCCGTGTCGACGACGGGTCCCCGCGCGCCGTTGACCAGGATCGCGTTGTCCTTCATCGCGGCCAGGAACTTGGCGTCGACCAGGTGCCTGGTCTCCTCGGTCATCGGCGTGAAGATCACCACGGCGTCGAACTCCGGCAGCAACGACGGCAGTTCGTCCACGCCGTGGATGCCGTCGCGGGCGGTGCGGCCGACGAGCACGGACGAGGCGTTGAACGGTTCGAGCCGGCGTTGCAGCTGCTCGCCGAGGTCGCCGGCGCCGACGATGAGAACCTTCTTGTCCTGCAAGGTGTCCGTCAGGTGGTAGTCCCAGCGGCCCTCGACCCGAGCCCGTTCGAAAACGAGGAACTCTCGGTAAATGGCAAGGAGAGCACCGATCGCCCACTCCGCGGTGCTGCCGCCGTGGGCCCCGCGGCAGGTGGAGAGCAGCACGCCGTCGGGGATCTTGCCGACGAAGTTCTCCGCGCCCGCGCTCAGCAGCTGCACGAGCTTGAGGTTCGGCAACTGCGCGAACACATCACGCGGGTCGGTGCCGGCGAGGAACTTGGGCACCAGCACCTCGGCGTCCATCCCGTCAGCGGGCAGCGGCTGCCCCGGCGTGTAGCGGACCGGCCGGACACCGTCCACCTGAGACAGCGCCTGAACTCCGAAGTCATCTGGCACGAGCACGGTGAGCGTCACGAGGCAAACGTACGTCAGAATGTCTGCCATGCGGGAGCACGACGTCATCTCCTGGGACGGCACGAAGATCCGAACGTGGCAGACGGAGGGTGACGGCCCTCCGGTCCTGATGTGCCCCGGCGTGGGCTCCGGACCCGAGTCGTGGCCGTCGCTGGCCGACCGAGGCGGCCTGCTCAGCTGGTACATGCGCGGCACGATGGGCTCGGACAGGCCCGTCGACGAGCGCAACATCTCGCTGGACGACCACGTGTCGGACGCGCTCGCGGTGCTGGACGACGCGGGCATCGAGCGGTGCGTCGTCATCGGCTGGTCGATGGGCGTCACGATCGCGGCCGAACTGGCGTTGCGTCATCCGGAACGCGTGGCGGGCCTGCTGCTCGTCGCGGGCGCGCCGGGCGACTCGTTCGACGCGATGCTGCCGGTGATCCCCAGGAACGTCCGCCGGTTCGTGAGCAACATGAGCACGCGGGTGCTCAAGCAGGCCGGTCCGATGCTCGACAGCGTGCTGCACCGCGTCCCGGTGACGGACGTGACGACGTTCCTGTTGCGCCACAGCGGCGTGATCAAGCCGAGCAGCGACCCGAAGGCCGTGACGCAGGCAGTCGGCCGGTTCCTGCAGCACGACTGGCGCTGGTACTTCACGCTCGCACTCGCGCTGGGCGAGACGCAGCGCCAGGACCTCAGCCCGATCGTGTGCCCGGTCACACTCCTCGCCGGGCGGGACGACCTGCTGGCGACCACGGAGAGCATGGCCGGTCCCGTCGGCGCGCTGCCCCAGGCACGGCTGAGGGTGTTGCCCTGCAGCCACTACCTGCCGCTGGAGGCGCCCGAGATCGTCAGCGCCGAACTCGATCTCCTGCTGGACCGGGTGCGTTCGGTCGATTTCGCGACCGCCGAGGCGTTCACTGAGGGTTCACGGTCGCGGACCTAGCCTGGGCGTCGTGGTTCGTTCCATCGCGTTGCTGACCGCCGCCTGCCTGCTGGCAGGGGGCTGTGCGAGCTTTCCCGACGAGCCGGCACCCACGAGCTGGAGCGCACAACCACAGCTGACCCCGCAGGCCGGGCCGAAGCCCGAGCTGCCCGGCGAGTTCCGGCCGGCGCCGGGCGAGCAGGGCAAGGGGCAGACGCCGCAGAGCGTGCCGCCGCCGCAGGGCTGCAAGGACTTCAACCCGGCGGTCATCGCCACCTGCCTCAACACCGTCACCGGCGTCGCCCCGATCGGCGCGGACGCCCAGGGCGGCGTCGCGGCGTACGCGACGGAACGCGGCGGGCGCCTGGTCAAGGTCACCAAGGACGTCGACCCGGTCGTGATCGCGCAGATCGAGGTGGACGCGTCGGCCGACGGCGGGCTGACCGGGCTCGCGCTGTCGGCCACGTTCGCCGAGGACCAGCTCGCGTACGTCTACGTGACGACGGCGACGGACAACCGGGTGCTGAGGATCGCGCCCGGTGACACGCCCAAGCCGATCCTCACCGGCATCCCCAAGGGACCGTCCGGCAACCGCGGCGTGCTCGCCAGCGACCGCCGGGGCGGGATCCTGGTCGCCACCGGTGACGCCGGGAACCCCGCGCTCGCCGCCGACCCGAACTCGCTCGCGGGCAAGGTGCTGCGCATCGACGGCTCCGGCAAGCCCGCCCAGGGCAACCCGACGGCCGGCAGCCCGGTGATCACGTCCGGGCTGCGTCAGCCGGGCGGTCTGTGCGTGTCCGCGGACGCCCAGAAGATCTGGGTGACGGACTGGTCGGCGAACTTCGACGCCGTCTACCACGTCGTGCCGGGCAAGCTCGGCGACGCCGCGTGGACGTGGCCGGACCGGCCGGGCGTGATGGGCTGCGCGTCGCTGACCGACCTGCTGTGGGTCGCTACGGCCAAGACCCCCGGCCTGCAGAACCTGCCGATGAACTCCGTCGGCGCGTTCACCGGCAAGCCGACCCTGACGATGGACGACGCCGGCGGCTACGGCCGGATCGGGCCGATCGAGGCGCTGAACGACTCGTCCGCGCTGATCGGCACGATCAACAAGGTCGGCGGGCAGCCCGTGTCGTCGGACGACCGGGTCGCGATCATGGTGCGCACGGGTCAGAACGCCGGCAAGGACTGAGTTCTACCCGAGCAGGGCGAACTCGCTCCCGCCGTTGCGCCACCAGCGCGCGTAGACGTCGCTCTCCTCGACCAGCCTGAGATACCCGGCCGCGACCTGCTCGCACAGGTCGTCGATCTCCTCCGCGACCGGCGCGTCCAGCCGCCAGGCCAGCACGACCTCGCGGACCAGCGGGTTTCCGATGACCGGAAGCCGCGCGACGCCGGGCGGAGTGCCGCCGACCGGGTAGAGCGGGCACACCGCGCCGGACTCCCTGATCAACGTCGACGCGACGTGCGCCTCGCTGCTGAAGTGCGCGATCCGCTGCTCGAACCCGGCTTTGGCGCACTCCCGCGCGAAGTGGGCGTTCATGCCGCTGTCGTCCGGCTCGGGCATGATCCACTTGTCCTCGGCGAGTGCTTCGAGCGGGATCTCGTCGTGCGGTGCGCACGGATGGCACTCGGGCACTCCGACGAACAGCGGCTCGCGTGTGAGCAAGCGGTGTCCCACGTTCGGCGGAAGGGTCAGCGGAGTACCGGGAAATCGACGCATTACCGCGAGGTCGAGTTCACCCGTGGTGAGCAACGCGGTGAGCGTCCCGGTTTCCTTGATGGTGCGGCTCGTGACGTTGTCCTTGAGCGCGCTCACGAGTAGTCCGAAGTGATAAGCGGGGATTCCGGCGAGCCTGGTAGGAGCGCTGGCACTGAGCGTGTTACGGCGCGTTACGCGTTGCAGAGTGACCAGCTGGGTGAGCATCACGCGCGCCTCCTGGACGAAATCCGCGCCCGCCGGAGTGAGCCTCACCCCGTCCACCGCACGGACGAACAGTGCGCCGCCCAGATGGTCCTCGATGCGCTTGAGCTGCGTCGTCACCGCAGGCTGGGTGAGGTGCAGACGCGCGGCCGCCTTGCGCAGGCTGCCGCAGTCCGCGATCGCCACGACCAGTTCGAGGTGCCGCACTTCAAGACGCATACGACTCATGTTATCGCTCAATGTAATATCCCCAATACCCTCCGGAATCTCGCGTGAGACGCGGCGGTCTCGATACGTTCGGTCGCGTGATGGAATTGGCCGAGCGCGCGACGCACACCGATGCGGTGCTGTTTTCCGAGCGCGCAGTGAAAACGTTTCTGGAGGCCGCGTCCGCTGAATACTCGTTCATCACCGAGGACGAGCCGAGACCGTGTTTCGCGGTGCTGCTGGGCCGCTCGGCGGGTAGCGAGGCGGTGGTCGAGGAGGTCGCGTTCGGCCGCAACGCCCGCCTGACCGACCCGTCCGCGCGGGAGGAGTTCGCGTCCACGATCGTGCCGCGGTTCGGGACGGCGTACGAGAACCCGGTGCGCGCGTGGTGGCTCGATCCGGCCGACCTGCTGACGATCACGCGCGCGGCCGACGCCAGGGAACTGGACGTCCTGGGCTCGATCCACCTGCACCCGGACTGGCACCGGCTCGGGCCCGAGTGCGAGCGCGACCGGCCGTTGAGCGACAACCCGACGCCGATGGACGAGCACATGTTCCGCAGCAGCGGATGGCCCGTGAACGTCGTCTGCTACCTCGAACGCCGCCACGGCGGCCTCTACTACTCGCTTGCCGCGTGGGACGCCGAGTGCCTGCGCCTGCCCCTGAGGACTTCACATGACCGAACAGATCTATTCGCTGTGGCAACGCATGGAGCAGGGCTGGGCTGACGGCGACGGTGACGCGTTCGCCTCGGTCTTCGCCCAGGACGTCGACTTCGTGACCGTGCGCGGTGAGGAGCTGTTCGGAAGGCGCGCTGTCGCTCTGGGCCACGGGCAGCTGTTCGCGGGGCCGTACCGCGACACCGAGCTGACCGCGGAGATCAGCCTGATCAGGCCGCTGGCCGACGGGATCTCGCTCGTGCACGTCACGTCGTCCATCGCCCCTGCGGGCATCACGACCCACGCGCAGGCCGTCGTCGTGCAGCGCTCCGGCGGGTGGGAGATCGCCGCGTTCCACAACATGATCCCGAAGGGGAAGTGAATGAGCAGGCCTCGGTTGCGCCACATCGCGTTCGTCGTGCAGGACGCGAAGGAGATGGCCGACTTCTACACGTCGAAGTTCGGGATGTCGTTGTTCCACACGGATCCTGACGGCAGCCACTTCGTCACCGACGGGTACGTCAACCTGGCACTGATCCAGCAGCGGCTCGACGGCGACGTGCCCACCGGGTTCAACCACTTCGGGTTCCAGGTGGAGTCGGTCGAGCCGTTCCTGGAGACGCTGGAGCCTCGGCCGGCGCTGCGCGGTGGAGATCGGCCGTTCGCGGAGTACCGGGCGATCGACCCCGAGGGGAACTGGTTCGACCTCTCGGCCCACGGCTTCCTGCCACCTGGAGCCGCGGACGCCTGACGTTTCTCCGGCGGAATGCCGGGGAACCCTCGTGCGGGGTACTGAAAGAGCAGGGCGGGGAAGGCTGTCGGGGCTTCCCCGCCCTGCCCTGTTCCTAGCGGGTGCCGGTCCAGTAGATCGCCCGCGCCACCTGGGCGTACAAGCCCTTGGTGTGGTTGCGGAACATCGGTTCGGTGCCGAACAGCACCACCTTCGACCCACCCGCCGACGTGCCGGAGACCACTGCGGCCTGACCTGCGGCGTCGGGCTGGCCGCCGGTGCCGTTGTCCCGCGGACGCCAGTGGCCGGACGAGATCACCGTGCTGCCGTAGCGCTGGTCGACCGTGACACCCGCGCCGAGGTTCGTGAACCACTGCGGCGAGTAGACGAACGACTGCGGCAGCGCGCCGGTGCCGACCGGTCCGGCGCCGTTGACCACGTTCACGACACCGTTGGCGTCCTCCCAGCCCGCGACCGGCGTGGCCTGCAGCAGGTGAGCGTCGACGTTGAACTTGCCACCGGTCGCGCCCCGCGTGATCACCCCGCCGCGCTGCAGGAACGCGTCCAGCCCGGCCTTCGCGGTGGCGTTGAGCTGCGGGTAGTTCAGGCCGGACGACACGAACAGCACGTCGATCCGCGACCAGTCGAAGCCCGCGTTCAGCACGGCCGTGGAGATCGTGCGGACGTCGAACCCGGACTCCCGCAGCACCTGCAGCTCGTCCGGCCCGACCGCGGCGGCGATCGTCTTGCGCTGCAACGCCGTTCCGCCCGCCTTGGCCGTGGTGAACCGCACGCCGTAGCGGTCGGCGACCTCCGACGCCGCGAGCCTTTCGGCGGCCGGCACCACGATCGTGCCGTCGTCCTGGCGGCGCAACGTGATGCCGCGGCCGAGCAGGTCGTTGACGGCCTGGGCGTCCTTGGCATCGTTCAACGTCAGCGCCAGATCGGCACCAGGAGCAGCGTCGACGTTGCCGGTCGGGGCCGCCGCGACGACGTCTTTGCCGCGGAAGTCGAACGAGCCGTTCTTGAAGATGTCGACGGAAGCACCCCACAGCAGGCGGTGGCTCCAGCCCGAGATGTCGTACATCACCGGGACCTTGGCGCTGATGTCGCTGCCCTGCTCCAGCATCACGTTCGCGAGCGCGCGCTTCGGCTGGTGCATGTCGACGACGTACGACCCGGCCGGATAGCGCTTACCTCCCAGCGTGAACGCCTTCTCGGCGCGTTCGACCCGCACGTCGTGGGCAACGAGGTGGTCGACGAGCCTCGACGCGGCCGGCGCCGAACGGTCGTTGGTGATCACGTAAGCGCGTGGGAACTCCGTGCGGTAGCGGTCTTCCGGGCCGAAGCCCGGCACGAACCCGTCCGGGATCTCGCGCTGCGGCTCGCCCGCCTTGCCCCGCCGGAACATCTCGACCTGGTTGGAGATCAGCTCACCGCGGTGGTCGTCCACGTAGCCGATCGTGGTCTTGATCGTGGACTCGACGACGTCGGTGTTGATGAGCGCACGCCGTTGCAGCTCAGCGACCGGCAGAGTGTCGTACGCCTGACGGTTGACCTGCTGCGGGATCTCGATCGTGTACGAGATGGCGCCGTGGTACATCGAGTACTGCGCGGTGTAGATCGGCGCCCAGCCGTCCCACACACCGGGGTCGTAGTCGCGGAACGGGATCTCCGGGTGTGCCGTCTCGGGATGACCGAGGCCCTGCACGCCCTTCTCCATCGCGAGACCGTTGGCGTACCCGTGCTTGATGTACAGGTCGAAGTCGTAGTTCTGGCCGTGCGGCGGAGTCGTCGGCTCGATGAGCGTGTTCTCCGAGTAGCCGTGCTCGTCCAGCATCATCAACGGCTGGGTGTGCTCGACGATGTCCCGCATCACCCGGTTCTCGGGCTGCGAGCTCGTGGCGAAGTCGCGGTTGAGGTCGAAGCCCGCGTTGTTCTGCCGGGTGCCCGCGACGCGGCCGTCCGGGTTGGCCGTGAGGTTGAAGTAGATCCTGCTGCGCCGCAACAGGTTCTGCACGTCGCGGTCGTTCGACGTGGCGAGGTGCTCGATGACCCGCAGCGCGCCGTCGGTGCCTTCCCACTCGTCGCCGTGGATGTTGTTGTTGATCCAGATCGGCGCCTTGTAGAGACCGGCCGGAACCTTGCGGCCTTCCTCGATGTTCGCCCGGAACTGTTCCTGCAGACGGGTTTGCACCGGGCTCTCCGGCGCGGTCAGCGTGACCAGGTACAGGTCGCGACCCAGTCCGGACTGGCCGGCGACCTCGACCGAGATCCGGTTGCTCTTCTGCTGCAACGCGTTCAGCTTCGGCGCGAGCGAGTGGTACGGCGCCAGGTTCAGCTTGATGGTCTTGTCGGCCGGATTTTCGGGATATGTCCTGAGTGTTGTCCTACGCGGATAGCCCTGGTAGCGATCAGACCTGTTCTCCCCCTTGGCCTGGATCGCCTGAGCGGAAATCGTGTCCAGAGCAGCGACTTCGTTGCGCTCAGGCCCGTTTCCGGGTTCTCGGTCGGAGTTCGACGGTTGTGCTGTTCCGTTGACGGGCGCCGCCACCGCCGCGGTGACCGCCAGTAGAACAGCGAGCAGAGTTCTGCGCATGCGGTCGTTTCTCGCACAACGGCCCGTCTATCGACTAGAGCCGATAGGCGGGCCGTTGCATTCCCCTCGGTCAAGACCTGAACCAAGAGAGTGGCACAAGATCTCGCGAGTGAGCGAGAAAAGTTCACCAACCGCAGCAGCCAATAGGTTACAAATCACCGCTGACCAGCGCGTTCAGTTCGTTGAACGATGACAACCACCCGAACGGCCTAGCCGGTTGATTCCACGGCATTGGCTCTGTTGGCGTCTGCAAGTACCACCAACTCTTGATCAAATCGCCGCTGGTCACACCCAACCGGCCG
>NZ_JBEXPJ010000254.1:0-9515 GCF_040611995.1 Lentzea sp. NPDC006480 | reverse complement strand
GTTCGCGGGCGGGGAGGAGTGGGTGGATGGCGGTGTTGTTCTCCCTGCCGGTCCGACAGCCTCAGACGGTGCTGGTGGTAGACGATCACCCGGTGGTCCGGTTCGGGCTGGCGGCTTGCTGTCGCGGTTGTTCGAGGTGATCGAGGCGGCGACGGGCGAGGGAGTCGGTGCGGCTTGCATCCACTGTGGACGTCGTGCTGATGGATCTCCAGCCGGGCAAGGGAATCGACGGCGTCGTTGTGGATGGGAAGTTGAAGGCTGTTCCCGGTAGGGAGTGCGGGATAGGGAGATTCGGTAGGCGCATGAGGATCTGAGGTCGCAGAGGACCGCAGGAAGGCTGGTGCTGGACCCAGTCGCCGAGCTGGCATACACCCCGCTTGGGTCCATCCTTCGAGCGGGCGCACGCGGCTGACCGGGAAGCTGGGTCGAACGGGCAGAAGGAACTAGCCCGCTGTCTCTTATCGCAGTGGATCATGAGCTCGATATGGAATCATTCACGTAACGCGAGGAAAATGACCTAAAGGGAAAGAGAATGATATTGAAGAGGCTGATGAGGGCTGCTGTGGCAAGCACGTTGGCTATCGCCGGGCTGAGTCTTGTCGTACAGCCCGCCCAAGCGTCTACTTCCGTCGCCTATGCCATCTACCAGGCGCAAGCCGACAACCATCCAGGGAATGGCAAAAAGGGGTGGATCTGGGTTTACACCAGTCGCCCCGGGAACATCAACTACGCGGGTCACGTCGACTACTATCTCGAAGGCGACAACCAAATGCACGATATGCAAACGGGTTACAGAACTGGCACGAACAGCGCATCGTTTGACCATGCTGTTCGCGCCTTCCGAGTCTGTGGGCCGGTCCCCCGCAATCCCGCTCATGACGGATGCTCCAACGGGGGCGCATTCACCTGGCTTTAGCCGGCCGAGGCAATCGTAGTTGGCTGTGAGGTGATCTCACCAACGGTGATTCCAGCGCCGAGGGTCTGCTGACGCCCAGGGAACGCTCGCGCAGGCACCTCGACGTGCTGCGGGCCTGGCGAGCAGAAGGACGGGGAGCTCCTGATAGGACTGGATTTGCGAAGATCGAATCCCGGTCAGAAAGCTCCCCGTGATCACCTATCGTGCCACACTCGATGTACCCCGCGAACTGGCCCAGTACCTGGGCCGACTGCTCTACGTCGAACGCCGTGACCGCGGCATCAGAACGGGAACCAGGGCGCTGACCTGCTACGGACAAGCCGTCATGGGTCTGCGATGGTTCCGGCAGAGGGCGACGTTACCGCACTCGCATGTGATCACGGCGTTTCCCGCGCCACCGGCTACCGCTATATCGACGAGGTCATCACCGTGCTCGCCGAGCGTGCACCGGACCTGCGCGAAGCGCTGGACCGAGTCAAGCAGGACGGTCTGCCCACGTCATTCTCGACGGCAAGATCTTCTCCTCTGACCGGCCCGCCGAGAAGGCCATCAGCGTCACAGACGAGCAGATCGACCTGTGGTACTCCGGTAAAGCACACGAGCACGGCGGCAACATCCAAGCGCTGCTGGCACCGGACGGTTTCCCGTTGTGGGTCAGCGATGTCGAGCCCGGCACGATGCATGATCTGACTGGCCCCCGCCTGGTTGATGGCCTGGCACACATGGCGTTGAGACTGCTGACGAAGGCCAACTCCTCGACATCTATGTCGTCAGCGGGCTCGAGCATCAGGTCACGGACCGTATAGTGGATCAGCAGCGCCCAGATCTCCTGCCGCACGAGCTCCGGTGTTTTCGACCGCAGCAGCCGGTGGTGCGGCATCGGGTGGGTCTCGACCCCGTCCAGCGTGAGCTCGAACTTCCACGCTCCCGATACAACGCCGCCAGCTCCGCCGCCGGGCGAGTTCATGATCCATGATCGAGGTGATCAGCTGGATCGTCTCGTGGCAGCAACCGCGAGCGCTTCTCCCGGCGCACTGTCTCGACCAGCACATCGTCACCAGGTCACGATCGAACAGCGAGTCAGCACACCGATGCTGATTCCATCGTGAACGAGCGATGCGACGGCACCGAATCACAGTAGAGCCAACAACTTTGGCCCTACGCAGCCACGCCAAAGATCCCTAACTGAGCGGCATTGGCGACCAGGCACCCGTCCACACACTTGTTCGGGCGCCTAGGGATCCTTGCGCCGGGCGATGACGAATGTGGTCACGCCGATGCCGAGCAGGACGAGGCGCCAGCAGCGCCCACAGTGGAGATACGCTGGCCAGGGACTGCGGTATCTCCAAGCCGACCAGCACGGAGCTCACCTCGGTCGAGCTCGGGACAGCGGAGGAGGGCGTGGTGGTGACCGGGGTAACCGTGGCGGTGGGCGGAACAGTTGTGGTCCGCCGTGCGACGGGATTGGCGAGAGTTGGACGTGCCACGGTCCCGCAGGCGGCCGCGTACACGTTCCTGACGAACGACCAGCCATGTGCGCCGGACGGGTCGTCCGGCGCCTTCACCGTGATGGTGAACATGTGGTCGGCTGCACCGTCCACCTCGCGCCGTAGCCGGAACTCGTTGCCGAAGGCGCTCCTGGCAACCGTGGCGCCATCGGTGGTGACGAGGACCGAGTTCTCGCCCGTGTAGTACGTGAGCTGGATGGAAAGCGTTGTCCGACCCGCGGCGCATGAAGCGGTGATGCTCGAGGTGTGAGCGGAGGCGGTGCCAGAAGCACCGAGGACGCTCAGCACCACCAGTCCGACCCCGCCTGCCCACTGGGTCTTCATGACAGCGAACCTATCTGCCACTGGCCGTGAGCGGTCCGCGTAGGAGCGGACCTGTTCGTAAGTGCACAACCTGGTGCCCTTGCGTTCCGCGGTTCGCCCGGACTGCGGGCTGCGGACTGCGCCGCGTTCGCCCCCGAAGTCTCGTCCGCGACCACGCGAGGCCAGCTCGGCCTCTCTCCCCCTAGGTCGAGGTCCGGCTCAGCGCGTTATCTCACCGGTGCGCACTAAGCCCAGCCGACGAGCCACCACGACCTCGTGATCACAGAACCGCTCGTAGAACCGGGCCAGCAGCGCGACCTCGACCGCAGCGGCGACCCCGTGCGGTCACTCGAATCGGCCGATCCGCGCCACCAGCAAGATCGACGACCTGCCATCTCACTGAGCCTGCGCGACTTGATGGCATTTGAGATGATCGACCTGATTAGCCTGCAGCTGGGCGCTGGTGAGCACACGCGGGCCGAGGAGACGCAACGCGATGTGCTGCAACAACTTCGGCAGCACCTGGCCGATCTGGACGCGCTGACCGGTACCGACAGGTTTGACCGAGGGTGATGCACGGTCTGCGGGGACCGTTTCCACCACCCCCGGAAGCTGGAGAACGAGGTGGGGCACATCGCGGCGGATTGCGCACATGACGCCGAAGGACGTCATCGCGGCGAAGTCGGACGAGGCCTGATCAGCCTTCCGCCTCAATGATTTTGGGGTGCTCCAGCCGGCGTGAATGCAGCAGGTCGGCGAAGCTCGTGTATTCGTCGGGATAGCCGCCCTCCCCTGGCGCGAGATGGAATCCCGCCCACTCCCCGTCCTCACCGGTTCTGCCCGGGTCGAGCAGCCAGATGTCCTCTCCGTCAGCGATCAGCAGAGCACGCCGGAACATCTCAAGCAGCTCGCGGAGTTCATCATCGCCCTCCCCCTCCTCGCCATAGATCTCGATCAGCTCCGCGCCCCATCCGGAGTCACGCAGCCAGCCGATTCCCGCACACGGCAGGATCTCATCAACGAAGAACGCCACCATCCCGGACCAGCCGTCGCTAACCGCCAGGAAAGACCGCAAGGTGGGCGGCAACCGCGTGCCCAACCGCTGTTCAGTGGCGGCGATCGTCCTCTCGTCGGCAGGCCCGGGGCCGAACCAGCAGGTCGACGTGTGCTCGGGCTTCATGAACTCTCGCTGGCAGACGTTCGCAGTGCGCACGTATTCCCGGCCGTACTCCACCAAGTACTCACGCCAGTCGTCCGGCGTCCTCGGCACGTCCCCCACCGATGCATCCGTCACAACGGCCAGGGAACAACAAAACAGTTCACATTGGTTGACGCAGGTACGAAGGTGCCCCTCGAAACCACAATTACTGCACATTCGGGCAGCTGCGATCATCCGTGAATCAGAATGGGTCGCATACCCCAACCTGCATCACTACACCTTGACACCAACCTTGCAAATTAACGATCAGGTGTGTTGGACGAGCAGCTCTGTAAGTGATTTTGTGATCAATTAGCTGTGCTGCGGATCCGGTACGCGGCGACGGTTTGTGATCATGTCCTCTGTGTGATCGTCAGTTGTTGGACGTGTTCCTGCCGCACCTGGCTGGCGTGGTGGTCGAGCGGATCAAGCAGACGACGTCCGGTGTGTTGACGTGGGACGTGGTCAAGGCCGAGGGCGGTGTCTGTTTGTCCTGCGGCAGCCGATCGCGCCAAGTCCACAGCCGCTGTGACCGCAGGCTGGCCGATGTCGCGGTGCCTGACCAGCCGGTGATGGTGGTGCGATTATGGGTGCGCCGGTTCTTCCGTGACGGACACCGTTTGTCCGTCGGGACGTTCGCCAGGCACGTCGGCGACCTGACTGTCAAGCATGCTGGCCGGGTCTCGTTGTGCCGCACGGTGCTGGAGCGCATCGGGCTGGCGCTGGCCGGCCGGGCCGGATCGCGCCTGGCCGCCAAGCTGGGGTATGTGGTGAGCCGGGGAACGCTGCTGGGGCTGGTGCACACGCTGCCCGATCCCGAGGTCGGGACGGTGCTCGGTGTCGATGACTTCGCGATCGCGCGTGGTCGTAGGTACGCGACCGTGCTGATCGACGCGGTCGCCCATCGCTGTGCCGATGTGTTGCCGGACAGCAAGACCGCCACCCTCGCAGCCTGGCTACGGGAACACATCCGGGGGCGCGCAGTTGGTGTGCCGGGACGGCTCGGCCGCCTATGCCGAGGCGATCCGCAGGGCCGCGCCGCAGGCGGTGCAGGCCAGCGACCAGTGGCATCTGCCGCACAACCAGGCCGCTGCGGTGGACAAGACCGTCGCCGCCCACTCGATCTGCTCGAACACCACACCCCGCCCGATGGACTCGGTGCTGGTCGCGCGCACGCGGCAGCGGTTCGCCGCCGTCGACGATCTGCTCGCCGAGGGCACCGGGCTGCTGCAGTACACACGGTGGTTGAACTGGGCGCTGAACACGGTCAAACGCTACGCTCGCCCCGAACATGGGTAAACTGTTGCGCCCGCTGCACTACGGCGCCCACGTGGTCAACGCGCACTGTCACCTGATCCCTCAGCACCAACTTCCTGGTCCGCTGCGCCAACCACGGGCAGGCCGATCCCGAGCGCGTCGCCCGCGCACCACACATGTGGTCTCCCCGCTCCTGAGCCGGCCAACCGAGCTGCCTGACCTCACACGCCACCACCTTGACGACCTGATCGCCACGGATACCGACCGGGACGAGACGCAGGCCGTTGTCGTTCACATCCGCGAGCACCACACAGCTTCTGACCGGTGGTGGGTCGCCGAGCGAGATCTCCCGCTCGCTGCGGATGGACCGCAAGACCGTTCGGCGATTCGCTCGCACCGTGAGCATTGAGGATTTGCTGATCAAACAGCGGGACGGTCGTCCTGGAGCGGTTCAAACCGTACCCGCGTCAGCGATGGAACCACGGGTGCACGACAGCGATGATCCTGCTCGTCGAGATCCGCGAGCAGGGCTACACCGGCAGCTACCAGACATCGACCCGGCATCTCCGTCTCTTTAGGACGGTCGGCGCCGCACCACCAGCGACCCGGCCCCGCCGAATGTCCGCACGTATCCCGGTGGACGCTTCAGCACTCCAACGACCTCGACGACCGTGAACGCAACCGGCTGAACGAGATCCTGCCCGCAGCTCAGCGCTGGAGAAGCTGTCCTTCTACGTCGCCTCGTTCGCGGAGATGATGATCGGCCGACACGGTGAACGTCCGATGGCTGAATTGCCGCAGCGGAAGCGGACAACCTCCCCGAGCTGCACTCGTTCACCGCGAGCTTCAAACGCGACCGCGCGGTCATGGTCAACGGCCTCACGACGGAGCACAACTCCGGGGCTGTCGAAGATGCCATCCCCCGCTTGAAATCGATCAACAGAAGCAGGTACAGACGAGTGAAGTTCGACTTGCTGCGCAAGAAGGTTCTCTGCCGAGTCTGATCGCCTCAGATATCGATGACGCAATCATCATTTCTGGACCTGATCGAGGGATGTCGCGTGCACGCGTGGGTGACGTGTGCACGCGGCACGCGCGACCTGCGGTATCCGGGCGCAACCATCGAGCCATGTCACGTATCGCCTACATCGGTGTCCTCGTCGCGGGTGCAGTGTTGGCAGTCGTCGGACTGTCAGGTGCCGGACCAGAGGCCGCGGCCTCTGGTGACGGCCGCGTGTGCGCCGCCGCTTGGTGTCCGAAGGACCTTCCGGGGTGGCGTTCGCCTGAAGCAAGAGGCGGACCCACCACTACGACGACCCCGACCACGACCACGACCACGACCGACTGCACCACAACCACTACGACGACGACGTCAACGACCACGACCCCGCCCTCGTCCACGACCACCACCACTCCACCGACGTCGACGAGCACCACGACGTCCACGAGCACCACCACAACGCCGCCGGCGACCACTACGACCACTCCGGTGGCGACAAAACCGCCGACGACGACCAAACCGGTCGCGGTGCCCCCGAACGACCAGGGCAACCGCCTGGCCAACACGGGCGCGTCCTCGATCGGCTGGCTGGTGGCACTAGGCGTGCTGCTCGCCGTCGCGGGTGCGCTCATGCTGCTGATCGACCGTGCCCGGCGCGCCCTCCAGCGCTGACCGTCAAAACTGTCGGTGGTGCTCGTAACACTGATGACATACCAATCGAACAACTGCGCGAGCGCAGCGATCTCGGTGTCATCAGTTCCGGCGCCCTGAAGACGCTGGGGGCTTCGAACCCTGGCTGACATGCCCGCCTCGGCGGGCCGTTGCAGCGCACGCACTCGGGTGTCGTGCTGCTGCGCAACGGGCCCGGCCACGCGCGACCAACAACTCACAGCGGCCATGGCTGCGCGCGGGCCTGGGCGCCGTGGTCACCGGCGCCGAGGCGTGCCAGAGGTACGGTCTGCCGACCCCCAGATCCACCCCGCCCCGCTAACCCTCAAAGACGCGAGCGCCACCGCATACCAAACCACCAATGCGACCAGCCCCAAGGCAAGCTCGCCGAAGTCTCGTACTCTCGCGGCAGATCACACAGCTCCGCAGCGGTGACCTGGGCCTGCCAGTTGTCGGTCCGCACACGGAACCGCTGTGCGGGCGCCGTCGACGCCAGCAGCGACGGCACGTCGTCCAGCGACGGCGCGATGACTCCGGCTTGAAGTGGGGCCATGTCGCGGCCCAGGAACCCCGCGAAGCCACCAGCTGCCGCGCCATACGCGAAAGACGTCAGAGTGTCGTCCTAATGCCAGCTTTTGGCGCTCTCGGCCTTCTGCCGGACCTGGGTGAGTCCCGACCTGCTCGGTGATCCATATGGTCTCCGCCAAGCTCGGCACAGTACGACTCCTTGCGCCATGTTCGACAGCCGGACGACGGGCGCGCACCCGTCGACGATCGCAGTGCGGTTCTGGAATCGGTGCACAGGACGCCGCAGGTGACATTCGACACCCGAGGTCCGCGTTGTGCCCGCTGCTGACGGTGACCGTCCTGAAATGATCTCATCAACGAGGACTCCAGCGACCACTACCGAGTCACCTGAAACTCGTTGAGATCACGACAGAACCTCAGCAGCGATCGGTTGCACTGCGTAAACGGATCACTACTTTCCGAACGCACAGTTTCGGTTCCTGCGCGGAACGCTCTCAGCATGATGCCCGGTTCAACGGCCCGAACCGACCGCGCACATCGGGAAGGACTCAATGCCCCTTCGTGCAGCACTATGGTGTCGTAGGTCACGAGACATAGACTCCATATCGTGAGGCAACGAGGGATCGCTCGTCCGGCCAACCCCTCTCGCCTACTAAATCCCTCAACGCCGCCCTCGTAGCGGGATGAAGAAATGGAGATTGCCATGACGGTACAGGTTATCGAACGGATCGAGGAAGTCCTGGACGGTTCGTGGGAGGACAGCGCCCTTATCCCCGAGGGCATCACGGAAACTGTCATTACCAACGAACGCCCTGGCGGCGGAGGACTTCAGTGGTGCTAGTGGTGGCTGACTGCTAGTCGGGTCGGGTTGCCCGAGATGGCTGCATTGCGCAACCCGACCTTCAAGTCCGCTTTGTCAATCGGTTACCTGCCTGACCATGTCACATACGGCAGTTCTGACACCTAGATCGAACACGTCGAATTGATCCAGTTGTTGGCGTCAGAGCGGACAAGTCCCGGACCCTGAGACGACTAGCCCCGCATGAAATCGATAGATATCACCAAATCGTCCGAGCGGCGAGATCCGCTCACTCCAGCCACGGAGTGCGGCATTGATTCGTCCGCATGAAGATGCGTGCGTCAACTCGTCTACACTCGTCTGCGGCCCACTCAGAACAGGCCGTGCGGATCTGAACCTCCGGAAAATCAGGTTGCAACCAGCCGGAATATCACCCGATCCTGCGAGGGCTCACAGTTCCCCGCTACGCGAACGATTCGCACAGCCCACTGGGGACAGGGGGACCCAGAATCGGGATTGCAGAATGTTCGGCTCCGTCCACGATTGCGTGATCAACTATGATGTCCGTGTAGCGACAGGTAAGTTGTTGAGAAGCATTCTCTTGTACTACAGGCTGAAGCTGGCTTGCAATAGACCTGTCGTCTGAGCAGCTCGATCTTTGTGTTCACGCCGTCGCGGTTAGAACACGTCAGCCTGGCGACTCCCTCGTCGCGGTTCTTGTCCAGCCCGTTGAGGTAAGAGTCGGGGCGGGTAGTGTGTCCGCAGGCGTCGTGGCGATCCAGTGGGGACGATTCTTGCGGCAGCGGCCAGTGAGGATGGCGGGAACACGCACCCGTGTGGCAAAGATTGGTCATCTCGCGCAGCCGGCGATCAGGTCATCGAGATGGCACGATCGCGAAGTCGTCGACACCGAGTATCGTAACAATACCCACTTCAGGGCATAAGTACAGATTTGCCCGCATCGGAAAAATCCGATGCGGGCAATCGGCATCCGCTCTCCTGTTCATCTCAAATCAGCATGCGCACGTGAAGCTGTTTGGTGACCATTGAAAGCCTGATAGCCGCCTTAATTACAAAAAGTTGCACACTTCACACCTGAGCAGTAAAGGCAGAGTGGTTGGCAGCCGCAGTCGTGCCGAAGGTGTAGACACTACCGCCCCTACTGGGCCGAAACAGTCCATTCGCAATCCAGACGGTGTTCGACGATGAGTTGTAGACGCCGCGGACCTGGATGCCTTCGACAGGTCATCACCGTGCTCGCCGATCAAGCCCCGGACCTGCACGGAGCATTAGAGCGAGTCCAGCAGGAGGCTCTGGCTCACGTCATTCTCGACGGC
>NZ_JBEXPJ010000253.1:0-9627 GCF_040611995.1 Lentzea sp. NPDC006480 | reverse complement strand
ATGGCGGAACCGCTGCTGCCCCAGGCCTCCCAGCTCCTGCTGATCCCGGACCTGCTCTCCTACTGGAAGACACGGGCGACACCGAGCCACGTGTCCGCGTCGGGGGTGACGCCGTAGTGCTTCCAGAGCTCGGCGAGCGACACCATCATCGCCCAGCTCGCGGGCTGGACGACGTCGACGCGGTCGAGGCTTTCCGCTCGGCGGATGACGTCGAGGAGGTTCCAGTCGGTGTGGGGCTGCAGGGCGGCGGCGCACTCGGCCATGCGGGCGGCGAAGATCGGCGACTCGTCGAGGAGCTGCGCGCCCATGCCGACCCACTGCGAGCCCTGGCCGGGGAAGATGAACGCGACCTTGCGCTCCAGGTCCGCGACACCCCTGGTCTCCGCGCCGTCGATGAGCACCGCGCGGTGGTCGAAGTTCGGCCGCAGGCTCAGGCTGTAGGCGATGTCCTCGGGCCTTGCGACGACGTTCGCGAGCCCGTCGATCTGAGCGCGCAGAGCCGCCTCGGACTTCGCCGACACCAGCCACGGCGTCGGAATCGATCCCGACTGGGGGCCCCGGGGGGAGTCCGAGGTCCCCACTCCAATCGTCTCATCGGAGGCCGGCAATTCCGGGCTCGCAAGATCGACAAGTGCCGAGTTGTCCACAGGCTGCGAGTTGTCCACAGATTGCGGTGAGCCCGGTTGACCAGCGATTTCGTTCGGTACGCTGGAAAACGGGGGGATCCCCGCGGCCTGCTCCAAGATCACGTGAGCATTGGTGCCGGAGATGCCGAAGGACGAGACGGCGCAGCGGCGGGCCCGGCCGGTTTCCGGCCACTGGGTCGTGTCCTGGAGAAGCGCGATGGTGCCCGGGGTCCAGTCGACGTGGGTCGAGGGCTCGGCGGCGTGGAGGGTGCGGGGCAGGACGCCGTGCTGCAGGGCCATGACCATCTTGATGACCGAGGCGACGCCCGCGGCCGACTGGGTGTGGCCGATGTTCGACTTCACCGAGCCCAGGAAGAGCGGACGGTCGGCGTCGCGGTCGCGGCCGTAGGTGTTGAAGAGGGCCTGGGCTTCGATGGGGTCGCCCAAAGAGGTGCCGGTGCCGTGGGCGTCGAGGGCGTCGATGTCGTTGGTGGCCACGCCGGAGTTGGCGAGGGCCTGCATGATCACGCGTTGCTGTGACGGGCCGTTCGGGGCGGAGAGGCCGTTGGAGGCGCCGTCCTGGTTGACCGCCGAGCCTCGGATCACGGCCAGAACCCGGTGGCCCGCGGCCACAGCGTCGGACTGGCGCATCAGCAGGAGCATGCCGATGCCCTCGGAGAGGATCATGCCGTCGGCCGAGTCGGAGAACGACTTGCAGCGGCCGTCGCGAGCGAGGGCGCGCTGGCGGGAGAAGGCGATCAGGGGCTTGGGGTTCGGCATGATCGTCGCGCCACCGGCCACGGCGAACGCGGACTCGCCGGTGCGCAGCGACTGGCACGCGAGGTGCATTGCCACCAAAGAAGAAGAGCAGGCGGTGTCGACGGTGACAGCCGGGCCCTCGAAGCCGAACACGTAGGCGACACGGCCAGACAGAACGGACGGCGAGGTGCCGGTGACCTGGTAGCCCTCGGAGCCGCCGTCACCGCCGCCGTACTCGATGTAGGAGGAGCCGATGAACGCGCCGACCTTCTTGCCGCGCAACGCCGCCGGGTCGATGCCCGCGCGTTCGACGGCCTCCCAGGTGGTTTCGAGGAGCAGGCGCTGCTGCGGGTCCATGCCCGTGGCTTCGCGCGGCGAGATGCCGAAGAACGACGGGTCGAAGTCGCCCGCGCCGGGCAGGTAGCCGCCGGCGGTGGTGTAGGTGGTGCCGGGGCGGTCGGGGTCCGGGTCGTACATCTGCGCCATGTCGAAGCCGCGGTCGGCCGGGAACTCCGTGATCGCGTCCGTGCCGGCGAGCACCATCTCCCAGAAGGCTTCGGGGGTGTTGGCGTCGCCGGGGAAACGACAGCTCATGCCGACGATCGCGATCGGCTCGTCCGAGTCGATCTGAGCCGAGTACGACAGAGCTTCCTCCGCCGAGCCGAGGAGTTCGGCCAGCAGGTGGTCGGCGAGCACCACCGGGGTCGGGTAGTCGAAGACCAGCGTCGCGGGCAACGACAGACCGGTGGCGTCGGACAGCTTCTTGCGCAGCTCGACGGCGGTCAGCGAGTCAAATCCGATGTCGCGGAACGCGCGGTTCTCCCCCACCTCCTCGACCGAGCTGTGGCCGAGCGTGGCGGCGGCTTCGGCGCGGACGAGCTCGACCAGCTTGCGCTTCTGGTCCTCTTCGGACAGTGAACGCAGCGTGCGCGCGAACTCCGAGTCGTCGCGGCGCACCTCCTCGACGACCGTCAAAGCCCTGACCTCGGGCAGGTCTGCCAGCAGCGCGGACGGGCGGACCGAGGTGAACAGCGGGAAGTAGGTGTCCCAGTTGATGTCGACGACGGTGACGCAGGTGTCGTCGTGCATCACGGCGCGGTTCAGCTCGGCGACGGCCTGGTCCGGCTGCAGGAACGTCAGACCGCGGCGCGCCAAGTTGTCGGACATGGCTTCGTGCGTCGCCATGCCGACCTCGGCCCACGGGCCCCACGCGATCGAGGTCGCCCGCAGGCCACGTGCGCGGCGAGCCTCGGCCAGGGCGTCGCAGTAGGCGTTCGCGGCACCGTAAGCAGCCTGGCCGCCACTGCCCCACACGCCCGCGATCGAGCCGAACAGCACGAAGAAGTCGACCTCGCCGACCAGCGCGTCGAGGTTCGCGGCGCCGATCACCTTGGCGGACAACACATCCGCGAAGTCGTCCAGCGACGTCAGCTCAAGAGGAGCGTGCTGCGCGGCACCGGCCGTGTGCACGACACCGGACAGGTCGGAGATGCCCTCGATGACATCAGAAAGCGCGTCGCGGTCGGCGACGTCGCACGCGACGATCGAGACCTGCGGGCCGAGTTCCTCCAGCGCCGCCTTCAGCTCGGCGGCGCCTGGCGCGTCGATACCGCGGCGAGAGGTCAGCACCAGGCCGGAAACACCGCGCTCAGCAAGCCACTTCGCCGTTGTGGCACCAAGTCCGCCGGTGCCACCGGTGATCAGCACCGTGCCGTGCGCGGTGTAGCCGGACGGCAGTGCGTCGACCGGGCGGTGTGCGAGCCGGCGTCCCAGGACGCCGGACGACCGCACGGCCAGCTGATCCTCGCCGCCGAGACCCGCGACGCAGGACACGAAGCGGCGCAACGCGTTCTCGTCCAGCACCTCGGGCATGTCGATCAGACCCGCCCAGCGCTGCGGGTGCTCCAGCGCCGCCGCACGGCCGAAGCCCCACACGGCGGCCTGCGCGGCGGAGCGCACCGAGTCGGAGGTCTCTGCGGCGACAGCACCGGACGTGACCGCCCAGATCGGTACGTCGACCGACTTGACCAGCAGAATCGACTGCTCCAGACCGGTGGTCAGCACCTGGGCGGGCGACTCGTCCAGCGCCACCAACGACACCACGAGATCGCACTCAGGAATGTCAGCGATCGACGTGACGACCGTGACCTCGGCGCCGTGAGCAGCCAGCACCGCACGGTAGGGCTCAGCGTCGACAACCGGAGTCGTCAGCACCGTGACGTGGCCGGACAGGACCGGCGTGCCCGTGATGCGGACCGGCGCCCACAGCACCCGGTAGCGCCACGAGTCGAGCAGCGACTTCTCCTGGTTGCCCGCACGCCACGACGACAGGGCGGGGATCAGCGAGTCCAGCGACGCGCTCTGCTCCTCCCCCAGCCTCAACAACGCAGCGAGCTCACGGGCGTCACCGCGTTCGATGGCCGCCCACAGCTTGGCGTCCGCCGGATCAGCGTCGGTGATCACCGGAGCGGCGGAACCCAGCGGCCAGTAGTACTCGTGCTGGAACGCGTAGGTCGGCAGCGCTACGCGGTGCGCGGGGCCGTAGTAGGCCTTCCAGTCGACGGACACACCGGTGGTGAACAGGCGTCCCAGCGCCAGCGCGACCGAGGCCTCTTCCGAACGGTCCTTGCGCAGCACCGGGATGGCCCCGTCGACCAGAGCCGAGAGCGCTCCCTCGGGTCCGATCTCCACGAACGTCGTGACGCCGGCAGCGCGTGCCGCCTCGACGTTGTCGTGGAACCGGACAGCTTCTCGCACGTGTGAGACCCAGTAATCAGGCGAGGTCACGTCCCCGGACGTGTGCAGCGGGATCGACGGCGTCGCGAACGACAGGCCCGCCACGACCGCGCGGAACTCGTCGAGCATCGGCTCCATCAGCGGCGAGTGGAACGCGTGCGACACCGAAAGTTGCCTGGTCTTGCGGTCGTCAAACCTCGTAACGACCGCCAGAACCTCTTGCTCGACGCCCGCGACGGTCACCGAGTCCGGGCCGTTGATCGCGGCGATCGAGACGCCCGCGGTGAGCAGCGGGGTGACTTCGGCTTCGGTGGCCTGAATGGCGACCATGGCGCCGCCGGCCGGGAGTGCCTGCATCAGGCGGGCACGGGCCGACACGAGGGCGCAGGCGTCGTCGAGGGAGAGCACACCGGCCACGTGAGCTGCGGCGATCTCGCCGATGGAGTGGCCGACGAGAGCGTTGACCTTCACGCCCCACGAGCGGACGAGGCGGAACAGCGCGACTTCGAAGGCGAACAAGGCGAGCTGGGCATTGCCGGTCTGCCGCAGGTCCTCCTCGGAGGAGCCCCACATGACCTCGCGCACGGGCAGGCGTTCGAGCACCTCGTCGAGGGCGGCGGCGAACACCGGGTAGCGGGCGTGAAGCTCCTGGCCCATGCCGAGGCGTTGCGATCCCTGGCCGGAGAACAGGAACGCCACCTTGCCCGGCGCCACCTCGCCCTCGACCACGGCGGCGTCGGCGTTCTCGGTTGCGAGAGCCCCTAGCGAACGCAGCAGAGTCTCACGATCGTTGGCCACAATCGCTGCTCGCTGCTCGAACGCCGAACGCGTCGTCGCGAGCGAGAAAGCCAAGTCGTGCAACGAGACGTCAGACGACTCGACGAACGAACGAAGGCGCGCGGCCTGTCCGCGCACGGCGCGGCGGGTGCGGCCGGACAACACCACCGGCACGACGACGTCCGAAGGCGCGGAACCCGGAACGTCGGCGGCCGGCGGCTGCTCGATGATCACGTGCGCGTTGGTGCCCGAGATGCCGAACGACGAGACACCCGCCCGGCGCGGTCGGGAAACCGCAGGCCAGGAACGCGGCGACGTCAGCAGTTCGACCGCGCCCTCGGTCCAGTCGACGTGCGAGGAGGCGGTCGTGACGTGCAGGGTCTGCGGCACGACACCGTGGCGCATCGCCTGCACCATCTTGATCACGCCGGCGACACCCGCGGCGGCCTGCGTGTGGCCCATGTTCGACTTCACCGAGCCCAGCAACAGCGGTTCGGTGCGGTTCTGGCCATAGGTGGCGAGAAGGGCCTGAGCCTCGATCGGGTCGCCCAGCGTCGTGCCGGTGCCGTGCGCTTCGACGACGTCCACGTCGGACGAAGCGAGCCCGGCGTTCGCGAGCGCGGCCCGGATCACACGCTGCTGAGCCGGTCCGTTCGGCGCCATCAGGCCGTTCGAGGCACCGTCCTGGTTCACCGCCGAACCGCGGATCACGGCGAGCACGGGATGGCCGTTGCGCTGGGCGTCGGAGAGACGCTCCAGCACGACCACACCGGCACCCTCGGACCAGCCCACACCGTCGGCCGAGTCGGAGAACGCCTTGCAACGGCCGTCCGGCGACAGGCCGCGCTGCCGGGAGAACTCGACCAGCGCGGTCGGCGTCGACATGACCGTCACACCACCGGCGAGCGCCAGCGAACACTCACCCGCACGCAGTGCCTGCATGGCCCAGTGCATTGCCACCAAAGAAGAAGAGCAGGCGGTGTCGACCGTGACCGCCGGACCTTCCAGGCCCAGGGTGTAGGAGACACGACCGGACACAATGGACGGAGACGTGCCGGATCCCTGGAAGCCCTCGAAGTCACCGCCGGCCAACCGGGCCCCGTAGTCGTTGTACATGACGCCCGCGAAGACACCTGTTTGGGTGCCGCGCAACGACACCGGGTCGATTCCGGCGTGCTCGATCGCCTCCCAGACGACCTCCAGCAGGATGCGCTGCTGCGAGTCGGTGCCGAGCGCCTCACGGGGTGACATGCCGAAGAAGCCCGCGTCGAACTCGCCCGCGTCGTGCAGGAAGCCGCCGGAACGCGAGTAGGTCGTGCCGGGGTGGTCGGGGTCGGGGTGGTAGAGGTTCTCCAGGTCCCAGCCGCGGTTCGACGGCAGGCCGGAGACCGCGTCGCCGCCCTCGGACACCAGCCGCCACAGGTCGTCCGCCGAGCCGATGCCGTCCGGGTAGCGGCAGCCCATGCCGACGATCACGATCGGATCGTCCGAGACGGCGGCGCGAACCTGAACCGGCACAACGACATCCGCGGCGCCGTCGAACAGCTCGTCGAGCAGGTGCGAGGAGAGTGCGACTGGCGTCGGGTAGTCGAACACCATCGTCGCGGGCAGGCGCAGACCGGTCACGGCGGTCAGCTGGTTGCGCAGCTCGACGGCGGTCAGCGAGTCGAAGCCCAGGTCCTGGAACTGGCGGGTGGGCTCGATCTCGTCGCCGCTCGCGTGGCCGAGGACGGCCGCGACCTGGCCGCGCACCAGCTCCAGCACCGCGTCGGAGCGCTCCTCCGCGCCGAGGCCGGCAAGCCTGCGGATCAACGTGTCGGCGGTCTCCGAACCGGAGGCCGCGCGGCGGGTCCGGACGCGGATCAGCCCGCGCAGCAACGGCGGCACCTCGCCGCGCTGCCGCAACGTGGCCAGGTCGAGGCGTGCGGGCACCAGAGCGGCGGCCGTGGACGCCACGGCGCGGTCGAACAGGCCGAGGCCCTGCTCGACAGTCAGCGGAGGCATGCCGGTCCGGGTCATCCGCTCGGCGTCGGCCTCGGTGAGCATGCCGTCGCCGGCCCACGCGCCCCACGCCAGTGAGACGGCTGGAGCTCCGGTGGAACGGCGGAACTCGGCCAAGGCGTCGAGGAAGTGGTTTCCTGCCGCGTAGTTGGCCTGCCCGGCCGTTCCCCACGTGCCGGCCAGCGACGAGAACAGCACCAGCGGCACACCGGGCAGCGCGACGTGCAGGTTCCACGCGGCGTCGACCTTCGGCGCCAGCACCGGGTGCAGCCGCTCCGGCGTGAGCGACGAGATGACGCCGTCGTCCAGGACACCCGCGCTGTGCACGACGGCGGTGATCTCGTGCGCGGAGACCAAGGCCGCCACCGCATCGGCATCGGTGACGTCGCAGGCCACCATGGAAACGCTGGCGCCCAACGACTCCAGCTCCGACACGTCACCCGTGCCGCGGCGCGACACCAGCACGAGCTCGCGCACGCCGTGCTCGGTGACGAGGTGCTTGGCGATGATCTTGCCGAGGCCGCCGGTGCCGCCGGTGATCAGGACCTTGGCGCCCCACTCGATCGGAGCTTCCTCGATGTCGGCGCGGGCCAGGCGCGGCGCGTAGACCTCGCCGTTCCGCAACGCCAGCTGCGGCTCCTCGGAGGCGACAGCGGCAGCGAGCGTGGCGTTGGAGGCGTCGGTGCCGTCGAGTTCGATGAGCGAGAAGCGGCCCGGCGACTCGGACTGCGCCGAACGCACCATGCCCCACACCGCTGCTGACGCGAGGTCGGTGCTGTTCGTGACGAAGACGACGCGCTCGTCGCGTTCTTCTTGCAGCAGACCGAGAACTCGCTCGGTCAGTTCGTGGACGGACGCGACGACGTCTTCGTTGCCCTGCAGCGAGATGACCAGGGCATTGGAGTCCTGGACGGCCGGAACCGTCACGGGCACCCAGTCGACCTGGAACAGCGAGTCTCGGTCCACAGTGGACTCGGCCGCGACCGCGCGCACCACCAGTGAGTCGACCGAGGCGACCGGCTTGCCCGCGCCGTCGACCGCGGCGATGGCGTAGGCGTTGTCGCCGAAACGGGTCAGGCGGACCCGCAGCGTCGAGGCGCCGGTCGCGTGCAGCGAGACGCCTTCCCACGAGAACGGCAGCCCGGCCTCGCCCTCACCCGAGATCAGCGCCGCGTGCAGGGCGGAGTCGAGAAGTGCCGGGTGCAGCCCGAAACCAGCCGGGTCGACGCCTTCGGGAAGCGAGACCTCGGCGTACACGACGCCGTCTTCGGCGCGCCAGGCGCGGCGCAGGCCTTGGAAGACGGGCCCGTACTCGAAGCCCATCGCGGCGAAGTTCTCGTAGCACCCGTCGGTGTCGAGTGCGGTGGCGCCGGCGGGCGGCCACACCGCGGTGTCGAAGGCGGCTTCGCGGGCGGGTGCGCCCAGGACGCCGATCGCGTGCTGCGTCCAGGGTTCGTCGTCGGAGCCCTCGGCGCGCGAGTAGATCTTGACGGTGCGGCGGCCGTTGGCGTCGGCGTTGCCGATCCACAGCTGCACCTGCACGCCACCGCGTTCGGGGACGATCAAGGGCGCGGTCAGCGTGAGTTCTTCGACGCGGTCGCAGCCGACCTCGTCGCCCGCGCGGATCGCGAGTTCGAGATAAGCGGTGCCTGGCAGCAGAACCGCGCCGCGCACCGCGTGGTCGACGAGCCACGGGTGGGTCTGGCGGGTGAGGCGGCCGGTGAGCAGCGCGCCGTCCTGGTCGGCGAAGCTCACGGTCGCGGTGAGCAGCGGGTGGCGTGCCGCGCCGAGGCCGGCGGCGCGCGGGTCGTGGAAACCGCCACCGCCCTTGGGCCAGTAGTGCTTGGTCTGGAACGCGTACGTCGGCAGGTCGACGCGCTTGGCGTTGGTGTGCGCGAAGTAGGCGGACCAGTCGATCTTGGTGCCGCGGACGTGGAGGTTCGCGAGCGCGGTCGTGATCGCTTCGACCTCGTTGCGGCCCTTGCGGAGCAGCGGCGTGGCGCCCTCTTCGACCAGTGCGGAGAGGATGCCGTCGGGGCCGATCTCGACGAACTGGGTGACGCCGTGGGTGGTGAGCCAGTTGATGCCGTCGGCGAACCTGACTGCCTCGCGGACGTGGCTGACCCAGTAGTCGGCGGTGGTGATGTGCTCGACGCGGGCCTGTTCGCCGGTGAGGTTCGAGATGAGCGGGATGATCGGTGCTTCGAACGCGATTCCCGCGATGGCCGCGCGGAACTCGTCGAGCATCGGCTCCATCAGCGGCGAGTGGAACGCGTGGGAAACCCTGAGCTGCTTGGTCTTTTCGAAGTGCTTTGCGACTTCGCGGGCTGCTGTTTCGGTGCCGGCGATGACGATGCTGGTGGGACCGTTGACGGCGGCGATGGAGACGCCCTCGGTGAGGTGCGGAGTGACCTCGTCCTCGGTTGCCTGGAGCGCGATCATCACGCCGCCGGGCGGGAGGTTCTGCATCAGGGTGGCGCGGGCGGTGATGAGCTTCGCGGCGTCTTCGAGACTGAACACGCCGGCGATGTGCGCGGCGGCGATCTCGCCGATGGAGTGGCCGGCGACGAAGTCCGGCTTCAGGCCCCACGACTCGGCGAGCCGGTGGAGGGCGACCTCGACGGCGAACAGCGCGGGCTGGGTGTGCTGGGTCTGGTCGAGGGCTTCTTCGTCGTCGCCCCAGATGATGTTCTTGAGGTTCGGGTCGAGGTGCCTCAGGACCGCGTCG
>NZ_JBEXPJ010000252.1:0-9708 GCF_040611995.1 Lentzea sp. NPDC006480 | reverse complement strand
ACGTCCGCAAACGTTCTTTGCATAACTGATATATCGGCGGGGTGCGGGCGGGTCAGTTCCAGCGGTCGTGGAGAGGGCGGGCGCCTGCTGCTTGCTCGGCCCACGGCACCCAGGCCGCGGCGGCACCGGCGGGGGAGGACCAGGGCTCGTCCGCGTACACGAGGCGGGTGCCCGGCTGGTCGAGCCAGCGGAGGACGACGCCGGTTTCCTCGGGCGGGGCGCCGCGGAGTGGACCGGCCGTGGGGATGACGGTTTCCGCCGACGCGACGAGGGCGTCGACGACCGGCATCGGGCGGGTGCCTCGGCGAGCGACACCGGCGGAGGCGAGACGGCCGTAGCGGACGACCGAGAACTCCCAGCCGCCTTCGCGGTCCGGGCGGGCGGCGACGAGCTGGGGGAGTGCGGCGAGGGCGGCCAGGCGCTGGGCGCGGTCCAGCGAGCGGACCAGGCCGGCCAGGCGGTCGCGGCGGCGGGCGGCTTCCTCGAAGCGTTCGGCCGAGGCCAGGCCGCCGAGTTGGGTGATGAGCGTGCGCAACGGGTCGGCGCTGCGGCCGACGACGAGGTCTTGGACGGCGACGACCGCCGGGGAGTACTCCTCGACGGTCTGGCGGCCCGCGCAGGGGGCTTTGCAGCGGCCCAGCTCGGCCAGAGCGCAGGGCGAGGCGCGCTGGTTCGTCGCCGGGATCTTGATCGTGCAGGAGCGGAGAGGGACGGCGTCGAGCAACGCGTCGGCCACCGACTCGGCTGTCTGGCGCGTGCGGAAGGGGCCCAGGGCGCCGTCGCGGGGATTTCTGACCAGCGACAGCCGTGGGAACGCCTCGTCGGTCAGGACCAGCCACCAGGCGTGGTGTGGGTTCTTGGATCTGCGGTTGTAGGCGGGGCGGTGGGCGCGCAGCAGGCGTAACTCGCGCACTTCGGCTTCCAGCGGGTGAGCGCACTCGACGGCGTCCACGCGCACGGCGAGGGCGACCATCTCGCGGAGTCTGCGGCGGCCTTCGCTGGCGGTGAAGTACTGACGGACTCGGCGGCGGAGGTCCGAGGCCGTGCCGACGTAGAGCACCTCTTCTTTGGGGCCGCGGAAGAGGTAGACGCCCGGCTTGGACGGCAGGTGGGCCGCGAGGGAGCGCTTGCGGCGTTGCTCCGGCGTCACTTCCGGGAGGTAGGCCAGCAGTTCTTCCAGGGAGTGCACGCCGACGTTGCCAACGCGTTCCAGCAGCCCGTGCAGCACTTCGACGGTCGCGCGGGCGTCGGCGAGGGCGCGGTGGGTCGGCCGCGTCGTGGTGTGGAAGAGCTCGGCCAGCGCGGACAGGCGGCACGACGGGGCCTCGTCGCGGCTCAGCACGCGCCGCGCGAGTTTCACCGTGCAGACGACCGACGGCTTCGGCCAGCGGTAGCCGTGCCGTTCGCAGGCCGCTTTGAGGAAACTGATGTCGAAGCCGGAGTTGTGCGCGACCAGCACCGCTCCGGCCGCGAACTCCAGGAACGCGGGCAGCACCGTGTCCAGCCTCGGCGCGCCCGTGACCATCAGCTGCGTGATTCCGGTCAGCTGGGCCACCTGCACGGGGATGCCGCGCTCCGGGTCGACGAGCGTGGCGAACTCGCCGAGCACCTCGCCGGCCCGGATCTTCACCGCGCCGATCTCGGTGATGGCGTCCTCCTCGTTGCTCCCGCCCGTCGTCTCCAGGTCGAAAACGACGAACGTGATGTCGCGAAGGGGCGTACCGAGCTCGTCGAAGGACAGTTGACCGGTCACGATGTGGGACCGTAGCGACGGGGTCTGACAATTTTCGGCGCTCGGCCGTTCGTCAGTGCGTTGACCTGCGGTTCAGGGTCGGCTGTGCTGCTCTCGCGGGTGCTTGTCCAGATCGTTGTTCCGGAGGCCGGAGATGTCCGTGCGCTGCTCAGGCGCGGGGGCTCTAGCCTGTTGGGGTGCCAGACCCGATGCCCGAGCCAGAGTTCGACCAGCCTGCCGACGAGGCAGGTGAGTCCGCAGATGAGTCCACTGTGGACTGGTCGGCCCTGCCGGAGCCGCTGCGGGTGAGACTGGCGGAGCTGGGCGCGGACGCGTTGGGTGAGATGGCGAAGGTCGACGTGCCGCAGCATCTGCGGCCGGTGGCGAAGTTCGCGCCGACGAAACGGGCTCGGCTCGGCGGACCGCAGGTCGTCGCCGGCCTGCGTAACTCGGCCAACTTCCGCACGGCCGTGGTGGAGTGGCTGCGCAAGAACCGGCCGTCGACGCTGGAGGTGACGTCGCCGGACCCGGTGACGGCGGCCGCCGCGGCGGTGCTGACCGGTGACGACGTCGCGCCGCACTACGTGGAGCTGGTGTCGCGACGGGTCGGCGACGCGACGTTGCGAGCCGAGCGGGATGCCGCCGTGGTGCGCGCGGAACGGCTCGAGGGCGAGCTGGAACGGCTGAAGGCCGAGCGCAGCCAGCTCGACGGCGCGACCGAACGGGTCCGCGCGGATGCCGAGATCGAGCTGGAACGCCTGCGCAAGCGGTTGCGTGAGCAGGGCGTGAAGCTGCGCGAGGCCAAGGACGCCGCCGAGGCCGCGGCCGCCGAGGTGGACAAGATCCGGGTGCGCACGGCCGACGAGGTCAAGCGCCTCACCGCCGAACGCGACCGGGAGCGGGAACGCGCGGAGACCGAGCGCGGCAAGGCGCAGCGGGCGATCGCGGACGCCGAGGTGGCCCGTCAGTCCGCGCGGGAGGCCCGGCAGGCGGACGAGGTGCGGCTCGCGCTGCTCGTGGACACGCTCGACGGTGCCGTGACGGGTCTGCGTCGTGAACTGGCGTTGGGCGGCACCGGGCCGCGTCCTGCCGACCTCGTGCGAGGCGCCAGTGCGTCGCAGGGAACCGTTGGCCGGGTGGAGGACCCGGCGGCGCTGGACCGGCTGCTGGCGTTGCCCGCGGTGCATCTGGTGGTGGACGGGTACAACGTCACGAAGACCGGTTATCCGGAGCTGTCGTTGTCGGATCAGCGTGATCGGCTCGTGCATCAGCTGGCGGTGCTCGCCGCGCGCACGGGTGCCGAGGTGACGTTGGTGTTCGACGGCGCCGGAGTGGTGGCTGTGCCCGCGGCGGCTCCACGGGGCGTGCGCGTGCTCTTCAGCGATCCCGGTGTGCTGGCCGATGACGTGATTCGTGCGCTGGTCACCGCGGAGCCCGAGGGGCGTCCTGTGGTGGTGGTGACGTCGGATCGCGCGGTCGCCGACTCGGTGCGCCGCAGGGGTGCGCACCCGGTGCCGTCCGCGGTGTTGCTGGCCCGTCTCGGGCGCGTTTGATCACCCGGTAGCCTGACCAAGAATCGATCTTCGGCTCGATTCTGACGGTCTTGTTCTCGCGAAGGGGATCGGCGACGTGTCGTCGCGCAAACTCACCCGCGGTGTTCTGGTTGCCGCCCTGTTCTTCGGTGCTCTGCCGGCCGTGTCGTTCGCGGCGCAGCCGGTTGATCCGGCGCGCGCGTACGCCGATCTGACGGCGCAGGCGACCAAGCTCAACGAGGAAGTCCTGCGCGCGCAGGAGGATCTGGTGCTGCGCCGGGCCGAGCTCGAACGCGCCTCGGTGGATGTGGCGGCGGCGCAGCAGATCGAGCGGCAGGCGAAGTCCGACGAGGACGGTTACCGCGGCCAGGTCGACCTGATCACCCAGGCGTCGTTCGAGGGCGCGCGGTTCAACCAGCTGTCGGCGCTGCTCGTGGCGGACTCGCAGCAGGACTTCCTGAACCGCCTGGAGATGATGCGGGTCCTGGCGTCGGACAAGGCCGACTCGCTGGCCCGGCTGTCGGGCGCCGTCGAGAAGGCACGCCAGGCGCACCAGGCGGCGGAGAACTCGCGCACCCGCGCTGCCGAGGCCACTGCGGCGGCGGAGCGGTTGAAGGCCGAACTCGACGCGCGCGGCCGCGCGTTGCAGGCGCAGATCGGTGAGGTGCGTGCCGCGTTGACGCGGCTGCCCGCGCCGGTCGTGAACCAGCTGCGGGATCCGGGCGACCGGTCCGCGGTCAGCGTGCCCGCGGGGACGGCCGGGCTCGCACTGGCCTTCGCGCTGGCGCAGCGCGGGGACGAGTACCGCTACGGCTCGACAGGGCCCGACCAGTGGGACTGTGCCGGTCTGACGATGAAGGCCTACGCGTCCGCTGGGCTCAACATTCCGCGCACGTCCGGTGGGCAGGCTTCGGTGGGACGCGTCGTCACGCGCGGTGAAGTCCGTGCGGGCGATCTGATCGTCTACTACTCGAGCCGGTCGCACGTCGCCATGGCCGTCGACAACACGCGAGCCGTGCACGCCTCCACCGAGGGGCAGCCGGTGAAGATCGCGCCGATCGACGCCATCGGGCCCATCGCGGTGATTCGGCGCATCGAGGGCTAGCGTTGCGCCGATGAAGCACCTCAGGACGTTGCTGGCGATCACGGTCGCCATGACGTTCCTGCTGGGCCTGAGCGTTGCAATGCGGCCCGTTGAGTTGCCGCCGACGGAAACTGTTCATTGCAAAGAGGCGGTGCTCACAGCGTCGTCTGGCACTGTGACCAGCAGTTCCTGTGATGGCGAGCTGGCTGGGCGCGCTCTGGGTGTGCTGGACGACTCGGTGTCCGGTGTCACTAATATATTGGATATCAGTTGGTCGCGGCGGGTCGACGTCGTGATTCCGGCTTCGGACACCGAGTTGGTGTCGCTCGTCGGACCGGCGTTCGCGGACATGGCCGGGATCGCGATTCGGGACGGTTCCGGGCAGCGCGTGGTGCTCAATCGGGTGCGTGCGGCGGCGTTGACTCCGCTGGAGCTGCGTGTGCTGCTGCGGCACGAGATCACGCACGTGGCGACGCGCGACCTGACGTCGGACTCGGCGCCGCTGTGGCTGGTGGAGGGGTTCGCGGACTGGGTGGCGTTCCACGGGCTCGGGCTGTCGCTGCACCAAGCCGCGCCGTTGCTCACGTCCGGTGTCTCGGCGCTGCCGACTGACTTCAGCGGGGCCGGGCGTGATCTGGCTTACCAGCAGGCGTACTCGATCATGGTCTACCTGGAGTCGAAGCTGGGAGAGCGGGGCGTCGTCGACTTCTTCCTCCAGCACGCGTCCCGGTCCGCTGTGGAGCTGGGCGCGGTCGACGTGGCGGGCTGGCGCGAGTTCCTGCGGTCGAGCATCGGATAGCGTTGGTTCCGTGCGCCGAACTTTGCTGGTGACCAACGACTTCCCGCCCCGCCCTGGTGGCATCCAGTCCTACCTGCACGCGTTGGCGACACGGCTGCCCGCGGACTCGCTCGTCGTGTACGCGCCGAAGTGGAAGGGTGCGGCGGAGTTCGACGCCGCGCAGCCCTTCCCCGTGGTGCGGCATCCGACGTCGCTGATGCTGCCGACGCCCGATGTGCTCCGGCGTGCGCGCGAGATCGCCCGCGCCGAGTCGTGCGAGGCCGCGTGGTTCGGGGCGGCGGCACCGCTCGCGTTGCTGGCGCCGTCGCTGGGGCTGAGCCGCGCGGTGGCGTGTACGCACGGGCACGAGGTCGGCTGGTCGATGTTGCCGGTGGCGCGGCAGGCGTTGCGGGCGATCGGGTCCGGTGTGGACGTCGTGACGTACGTCAGTCGCTACACCCGCTCGCGGTTCGCGGCGGCGTTCGGGCCGATGGCGGCTCTGGAGCACCTTCCGTCCGGTGTGGACACCGATCTCTACCGTCCCGATCCCGCCGCGCGGGCCGAGATTCGTCAGCGGTACGGGCTGGGTGACCGGCCGGTGATCGTGTGCGTGTCGCGTCTCGTGCCGCGCAAGGGGCAGGACGTCCTGATCCGCGCCCTGCCACTGATCCAGCGCACGGTGCCGGACGCGGCGCTCCTGATCGTCGGCGGCGGGCCGTACCGGGGGACGCTCGAGAAGATGGCGGCCGGCTCGCGTGACATCGTGCTGACCGGCTCGGTGCCGTGGGAGGAACTGCCCGCGCACTACAACGCCGGCGACGTCTTCGCGATGCCGTGCCGCACCCGTGGCCGCGGCCTCGACGTCGAGGGGCTCGGCATCGTCTACCTGGAAGCCTCGGCGACCGGGCTGCCCGTGATCGCCGGACGGTCCGGTGGCGCGCCGGAGACCGTTCGCGACGGCATCACCGGCAACGTCGTCGACGGGCTCAACGTGGAGAACGTCGCCGAAAGGATCGCGGTGTTGCTCGCGGACCCCGAGATGGCCGCCAAGATGGGACGTGTCGGGCGTGAGTGGGTGAGCGACCACTGGAGGTGGGATCAGCTCGCGCACCGCCTCGAAGGCCTTATCGGCTGAGCGATATCCAATACGCGATATATCACGCCGTACCAGGCGTGGCGGCATTTGTGCGGCCTGCGTTGCCAATATGCGTGCGATGGCAATGGTATGGGAGTTGTATACCGAAACTCGTCGGTCTGGATGCAAGCCGTATATGGCGTGTCCGCCGAGACTGAGTGATATCCAATATATTGCGGTTGGGTGATCGTGTCCACGGCTTGCGTACTGACTGTATGCGAGCTGTGCGCGAGCGGTCGGCGAGCGGTCGACCGCCTGTATGCAGGACGTGCGCGGCGGCCACGCGCGTTGAGTGCATTGCGTGTGCCGAATCCGGAAGGCGTGCGATATATCGGATATCGGCCTATGACAACGTTGTCATTTGTGATATATGGGATATCGGCGGTGGGCTGCATATTGGATATCGGTTAGGGCCGTATGAGTTCGCGGGCGCGGATTTCCAGGGCGCGCAGGCCCAGTTCGGCGCTGCGGCGTGCGGCTTCGTCGGCGGCGGACCGGGATTCAGGATGGCGGTCGAGATCGCGCCACACCACGGCCAGTCCGATCAGCGCGCGGACCTCGCCGGAGGCGTAGCCGATGCGGCGAGCCGTGGCCAGTGCCTGGCCGAAGAGTTCGGCAGCGGCGTCGAAGTCGAACAGGGCGCGGTGGACGTCGCCGAGCGTGATCCGCACTGAGGTCGCCACCTGCGGGTCGCCGCCGTCGGCGACGAGCGACAACGCGCGCGAAGCCAGGGACAGCGCGGCCGAGGGGTTGCCGGAAGCGAGTTCCAGAGCGGCCAGGTTTTCGAGGGTCTCGGCCTCTCCGGCCGGGACGTTGCCGATCTCCAGGGCGCGGTCGAGGTGGTCGCGGGCCTCGCCGAGGCGTCCCTGCAGGCGCAGCGCCATGCCGAGGTAGGTGTGGCTGTCGGCGTTCGGGGCGAGCGCGAGGGCCTGGGAGAAGTGGTCGACGGCGCCGTCGATCTCACCGAGTTCCACCGAGAGCTGGCCGAGGTTGTAGAGGCCGGTGCTGATGCTGTCGGCCGAGTGCAGCATCGCCAGGCAGCGGACCAGCGCTTCCTTCGCCTCGGTCAGCTGGCCGGAGCGGCGGTGCACGAGGCTGAGGTTGTTCAGCACGCTCGCCTCGGCGTCCTTGTCGCCCAGCTCCCGGTACAGGTCGATCGCCTGGTTGTGATGCTCGACCGAGAGCGCGTACTCGCCCAGCCGCAGGTAGAGGGTGCCGAGGTTCGCGTGCATGGCCGCCTCGGCCGGGCGGTGAGCGGAAGCCTGAGCGGCCTGCAGGCCGTGGTGAGCCGTCGCGAGCCATTCGCCCACGTGCTGGCCGATCCACAGGTAGCCGCGCAGCGCGTCGGCCAGCTGCCAGGCCATCGGCGCCGGGCCGTGCTCGGCCGCCTGCTGGATGGCGGCGGTCAGGTTCGGGCGTTCCGCGTCGAGCCACGCCAGCGCCTCGGCGGAGGTCGTGATCCGGGGCGCGGGGCCGGTGGAGGACGTCGGCAGCCGCACGATGCCGGGGTAGAGCAGCTCGGCGCAGCGTTCGACGCCGCGCAGGTAGTGGTTCAGCAGGACCGTCCAGGCCAGCTGCTGCTCGGCCGGGGTGTCCGACTCCTCGCGCAACGCCGCCGCGTACCGCACCAGCTCGTCGTGGAACCGGAAACGGCCCGGCGAGACCGACACGACGAGCTGGGCGATCTCCAGCACCGTCAGCAGGCCCTCGGCGTCCACGTCGGCCAGCGCCGAGGCGGCCTCCGCGGTGAAGTCCGGTCCGGGCACCAGCGACAGCAACCGGAACAACCGCTGCGGCGCGGGCGGAAGTGCCGCGTAGGCCAGCTCGATCGGCGAACCGGAAATCGTCACGTCGCCGCGCCCCGCCAGGTACGCCGCCGCCACCCGCAACGCCAGCGGCAGATGCCCGCACCGGGCCGCCAGCTCCGCGTGGTCACCGGGCCCCAGCAGCTGACCGAGCAACGCCGCGGACTCGTCGGGAGCGAACACGTCCACCGGCACCGTCCGCGCGCCGTTCATCGCGATCAAGCCGCGCAGGTCGTCCCGCGACGTCACGATCACCCGGCACGACGCGGTCCCCGGCAGCAACGGCCGCACCTGATCGGGAGCGGACGCGTTGTCCAGCACCAGCAGCATCCGCCGGCCCGACACCAGCGAGCGCAGCATCGTGCTCTGCTCGTCCGCGTCCGGCGGGATCTCGTCCGGCGGCACCCCGAGCGCCCGCAGGAACCGCGACAGCACGTCCAGCTCGTCCGCCGGCGGCCCCAGCGAATAGCCGCGCAGGTCGACGTAGAGCTGTCCGTCCGGAAACCGGTCCCGCAGCAGGTGCGCCACGTGAACGGCCAGCGTCGTCTTGCCCACGCCCGGCTGCCCGGCCAGCGTCACGATCGGCACCGAGCCCGTGACCAGCCCGGAGATCCGCTCCACGTGCCCGGCCCGGCCGGTGAAGTCCGCGATGTCGTCCGGCAGCCGCATCGGCGACGCGGGCACGCGTTCCGGCTCTCGCTCGGCGACCGGAGCGGCCAGCGACGGCGCCCCCACGAGGATCGCCTGGTGCAACGCCCGCAGCTCGCCGGACGGGTCGATGCCGAGCTGCTCCTCCAGGATCCGGTCGAGCTGCCGGAACGCCTCCAACGCCTCCGCCTGCCTGCTGCTGCGGTACAGCGCGAGCATCAGCTGCGCCCAGAACCGTTCTCGCAACGGGTGGTCCCGCGTCAACGCGAACAGCTCCGGCAACAGGTCCGCGTGGTTGCCCAGCGCGAGCTCCACGTCGACCCGCTGCTCGTGCACGCTCATCAACAACTCGGTGAGCCGCGGCGCGTTCTCGGCGTAAAGAGTCTCCGACGGCACGTCCGACAGCACCGGACCGCGCCACAGTTCCAACGCCTCGGCAAACGCTTTCCGCGCCGTGACCAGGTCGTCCGCCGCGGCAGCGCTCCGTCCGCGAGCCGCCGCGTCGGCGAACCGGTGCACGTCCACGGCCAGCGGGTCGACCCGCATCCGGTAGCCGTCGGGGGCGGTCTGGATCAGCGACGGGTCGCCCAGCGCCGCCCGCAGCCGCATCACGTACGTCTGCAACGTCCCACGAGTGCGGGCAGGCGGCGTGTCGCCCCACACGTGCTCGACCAGTTCCGTCACGGGAACTACGCGGTTCGGCCGCAGCAGCAACGCCGCCAGCAACGCCCTGTGCTTGCCCGCCCGGAGCACCACCGAGGTGCCGTCCAAGCGCACATCCAACGGGCCGAGCAGCCGGAACTGCGGACCCGAAGTCATTGCCATCCCTTCGCGCGAGCCGGATCATCCCCGTGTACCGGACAGCGTAGTTGCGCCCGAGGTTGCGCACTGTCGCGGAGTGACATCGGCGCGTCAGCGATACGTCAGCGTCGTTTGGCAATCTTCTACATGTCCCGGTCGGGGGGCCGGGGCAACAAACTTCTCGGGTTCTGCG
>NZ_JBEXPJ010000251.1:0-9712 GCF_040611995.1 Lentzea sp. NPDC006480 | reverse complement strand
CCGGTGTTCGCGTCGGCGTTGGATGAGGTGTTGGAGCACCTCCAAGGCGTGCGCGAGGTCATGTGGGGCGACGATGCCGAGGCGCTGAACCAGACTGGGAACACGCAGCCCGCGTTGTTCGCGGTCGAGGTCGCGCTGTATCGGCTGGCGGAGTCGTTCGGCATTGTCCCGCGGCTGCTCGCCGGGCACTCGATCGGCGAGATCGCGGCCGCACATGTCGCTGGGGTGCTGAGCCTTGAGGACGCGGCGAAGCTGGTCACCGCACGCGCGAGGCTCATGCAGGCGTTGCCTGTGGGTGGCGTGATGATCGCGCTGCAGGCCACTGAGGTAGAGGTCGTCCCATATCTCACCAGCGGTGTGTCGATCGCGGCGATCAACGCGGCCGACTCGGTGGTCATCGCGGGTGCCGAAGGCGAAGTGCGTGCGGTTGCCGACCGGTTCGCGGGGCGCAAGAGCAAGCAGCTCGCGGTCAGCCATGCGTTCCACTCGCCGTTGATGGAGCCGATGCTCGACGAGTTCCGGCAAGCGATTGCGGGAATCGCGTTCAACGAGCCGAGCATTCCGATCGCGACCACGGGCGACGTCACGGATCCCGAGTACTGGGTCAGCCATGTCCGCGACACGGTGCGGTTCACCGACAACGTCGCGCGACTCGCGGAGCAGGGTGCGAGTGCGTTCCTGGAGATCGGGCCGGACGGGGTGCTCGCGGCGCTCGTCGACGGAGCGATTCCGGCGCAGCGCAAGGACAGGGCCGAGCACAAGGCGTTCCTGCAGGCGCTCGCGCGCCTGCACGTCAGCGGCGTGCACGTCGAGTGGTCGAGCTTCTACCAGGGCGGCCACGGGGTCGACCTGCCGACGTATCCGTTCCAGCACGAGCGGTTCTGGCCCGAGGCGGCTGCCGGTGCGGTGGCGGCGGATCCGGCCGACGCGGCGTTCTGGACCGCGGTCGAGCAGGACGACGTCGCGTCCCTCGCCGCCACGCTGGACCTCGACAGCGAGACGCTGGCGGGTGTGCTGCCCGCGTTGTCGGAGTGGCGGGGGAAGCGCCAAGCGCAGTCCACAGTGGAGTCTTGGCTGCACCGCGAAAGCTGGCAGCCGGTGTCCGGTCTGGCCGCGAAGCCCGGCAAGTGGCTGGTGGTACTGCCGGTCGAGGTGGCGGAGGACGCGTGGGTGCGGACGCTGGTCGGCGCGCTCGGGGACGTCACGGAGCTCGGGGTCGCGTGGGCCGATCGTGAGCACCTCGCGGGGCAGCTCGTGGAGTTCGCGCAGGTGCCGTTCACCGGTGTGGTGTCGTTGCTGGCGTTGGACGACCTCGGCGACATCGCGCCGATCACCAGCACCACCGCGCTGATCCAGGCGCTCGGCGACGCCGGTGTCATGGCACCGATGTGGGTGGTGACGCGCGGCGCGGTGTCGACCGGGCGCGCGGACGCGGTCAGCAATCCCTGGCAGGCAGGTGTGTGGGGGCTCGGCCGCGTGGCCGCGCTGGAGCACCCGAACCGCTGGGGCGGCCTGGCCGACGTCGCCGCGGAGCTGGACGACCGGGCGGCGCAACGGTTCGTGGCCGCGCTGACGAGCGACGAGGATCAGGTCGCGGTCCGGGCGTCCGGGGTCTTCGGGCGGCGGATTCTCGTTGCGCCGCGAGCATCTCAGGAGTGGCAGCCGACCGGCACCGTCGTGATCACCGGCGGCACCGGCGCGCTGGGCAAGCACGTCGCGCGGGACCTGGTCGCGCGCGGCGCGGAGAAGGTCGTGCTGCTGAGCCGGCGCGGCCTGGACGCACCCGGCGCGGCGGACATCGTGGCGGAGCTGGGCGTCGAGGTCGTCAAATGCGACGTCGCGAACCGCGATGAGCTGGCTGCGGTGTTGACTCCCGACGTCAAAGCCGTTGTGCACGCTGCTGGTGTGCTCGACGACGGCGTGCTCGACGGGCTCACGCCGGAGCGGTTCACGGAGGTGTTCCAGGCAAAGGTCACGTCGGCGTTCCTGCTCGACGAACTGACGCGCGAGCTGGACCTCGACGCGTTCATCCTGTTCTCGTCGGTGGCGGGCGCGATCGGCAACCCCGGTCAGGCCAACTACGCCGCCGCCAACGCCGTTCTGGACGCCATCGCCGCGCAACGCCGTGAGCAAGGGCTTGCCGCGACGTCGATCGCGTGGGGCGCGTGGACCGGCGACGGGATGGCGGGCGAAGAGCGCGTCGCCCAAACGATCAAGTCCGTCGGCGCGTCCACCTTGGACCCGGAACTCGCGGTCGCGGCGATGCGAAGTGTGGTGGCGGAAACCGCGCCCACCGCCGTGATCGCGGACATCCACCACCCGCAGCTGCTCAGCGCGTTGCTGAGCCTGCGGCCGTCTCCTGTGCTGGCCGAGTTGCCCGGTGCCCGAGAGGTGCTGGACGAACTGGCCGCGGCGCGTCGGGACAGCGAGTCCGCCGCCGCGGAACTGCGTCGCAGCCTGCGTGAACTGCCTGCCGCGGAACGGATCGAGCCCGTCCTGAAGCTCGTCCGCACGCGTGCCGCCCTGGTGCTCGGCCACTCGGGCAAGGAGGCGGTGGCGTCGGACAAGGCGTTCCGCGACATCGGGTTCGACTCGCTGACCGCGGTTGAGCTGCGCAACCACCTCACCGAGATCACCGGCCTCGCGCTGCCCGCCGGACTCGTGTTCGACTATCCGTCGCCGCGTGTGCTGGCCGAACACCTGCTGTCGGAGTTGCTCGGCGAAGGTGCTGACGCCGACGACGTCTCGGTCGTGCAGACCACCGATGACATCGCGATCGTCGGCATGGCCTGCCACTTCCCGGACGGCATCGACTCGCCGGAAGACCTGTGGCGGCGGCTGGTCGCGGGTGAGGACGCGATGTCGGACTTCCCGGCCGACCGCGGCTGGGACCTGGCGTCGCTGCAGAGCTCGACGTTGCGCGGCGGCTTCCTGACCGGCGTCGCGGACTTCGACCCCGCGTTCTTCGGCATCTCGCCCCGGGAAGCGCTGGCGATGGACCCGCAGCAACGATTGCTGCTCGAAACCTCGTGGGAGGCCGTCGAACGCGCGGGTGTCGACCCCTCGTCGTTGCGCGGCTCGCGGACCGGCGTCTTCGTCGGCACGAACGGGCAGGACTACCAGCACGTCGTCATGGCCTCCAACGAGGACCTGGAAGGCCACGCCGGCACCGGACTCGCGGCTTCGGTGATCTCCGGCCGCATCTCGTACGCGCTGGGCTTGGAAGGTCCGGCGGTCACGATCGACACGGCGTGCTCCTCGGCGTTGGTGGCTCTTCACCTTGCCGCACAAGCCTTGCGCGGGGGCGAGTGCTCGCTTGCGCTGGCCGGCGGTGTCACGGTGATGGCGACGCCGACGTCGTTCTCCGGCTTCTCGCGGCAGGGCGGGCTCGCGCCGGACGGCCTGTGCAAGGCGTTCTCCGAGTCCGCGGACGGCACGGGCTGGTCCGAGGGCGTTGGCATCCTCGTCGTGGAACGGCTCTCCGACGCTGTCGCCGCTGGACACCCTGTGCTCGCGGTCGTGCGGGGCTCGGCGTTCAACCAGGACGGCGCCTCCAACGGCCTGACCGCGCCGAACGGACCTTCGCAGCAACGCGTCATCCGGCAAGCGCTTGCGTCCGGTGGCCTCTCACCGTCCGATGTGGACGCGGTGGAGGCGCACGGCACGGGAACTGTTCTGGGCGACCCGATCGAGGCCCAGGCGCTGCTGACCGTGTACGGGCAGGACCGCGCCGACCCGCTGTGGCTGGGCTCGGTGAAGTCGAACCTCGGTCACACGCAGGCCGCGGCCGGTGCGGCGGGCGTGATCAAGATGGTGATGGCGTTCCAGCGCGGACTGCTCCCGCGGACCCTGCACGTCACGTCGCCGTCGTCGCACATCGACTGGTCGGCGGGCGCGGTCTCGCTGCTGACCGAGAACACCCCGTGGCCCTCGGTCGACCGGCCTTGGCGCGCGGGCGTGTCGTCGTTCGGCATCTCCGGCACCAACGCCCACGTGATCTTGGAAGCGCCCGGCACGGGGATCCCCCCGTTTTCCAGCGTACCGGGCGAAATTGCTGGTCAACCGGGCTCAGCGAAATCTGTGGACAACTCTGCGGCTGTGGACAAACCGGCCGTTGTCGATCTTGCCGAGCCGGAATCGTCGGGCCGCCGTGGGACGCTTGGAGTGGGGACCTCGGACTCCCCCCGGGGGGCCCAGGCGGGATCGATTCCGAGCGGCGGGGCCGTGCCGTTGGCGGTGTCGGCGAAGTCGGCGGGGGCGTTGCGGGCCCAGGTCGAGCGGATTCGGGCGGTGGAGGCGGCCGACGTCGATGTCGCGTGGTCGTTGGTGCGGTCGCGGGCGTTGTTCGAGTGCAGGGCGGTGTTGTTCGACGGGGTCGAGGTCGCCAGCGGGGTCGCGGGGGAGCACACGCTCGCGGTGTTGTTCTCCGGGCAAGGGTCGCAGCGGCTCGGCATGGGGCGGGAGTTGTATGCGCGGTTCCCGGAGTTCGCGAACGCGTTCGACGACGTGCTCGCGCACCTCGACCCTGAGCTGAAGAGCGTGATCTGGGGCGAGGACGAGGAGAAGCTCAACCAGACGGGGAACACGCAGCCGGCGTTGTTCGCGTTCCACACCGCGCTCTTCCGGTTGTTGCAGGCGTTCGGGATCAAGCCCGCGCACCTCGCCGGTCACTCGATCGGGGAGATCGCGGCGGCGCACGTCGCGGGCGTGCTCAGCTTGGAGGACGCGGCGAAGCTCGTCAGTGCGCGCGCGAGTCTGATGCAGGCGCTTCCGCAGACGGGTGCCATGGTGGCCGTGCAGGCGACCGAAGAAGAAGTGAGCAGGCACCTCACGAGCAAGGTGTCGATCGCGGCGATCAACGGACCGAGCTCGATCGTCATCGCGGGTGACGAAACCGAAGTCGAGGCGATCGCGGCTCGATTTGAGAAGACCAAGCGGCTCAAGGTCAGTCATGCGTTCCACTCGCCGTTGATGGAGCCGATGCTCGACGACTTCCGGCGGGCGATCGCGGGCATCCGGTTCAGCGAGCCGAAGATCCCGATCAGCGCGACCGGGGACGTGACCGATCCGGAGTACTGGGTCAGACATGTGCGGGACGCGGTGCGGTTCACCGAGAACGTCGCGAAGATCCCGGCGACCAAGTTTCTGGAGGTCGGGCCGGACGGTGTCCTGAGCGCGCTGGTCGACGGCGCGATTCCGACGCTGCGGAAGAACAAGACCGAGGAGGCCGCGCTCGCCACCGCGCTCGGGCAGGTGCACGTCGACGGGATCAACGTCGACTGGTCGCCGTGGTTGGCAGGCGGCAAGCTGATCAGCCTGCCGACGTATCCGTTCGACCACGAGCGGTTCTGGCCCAAGGCAACCGTTGGTGGCCGTGCGGGAGATCCCGCGGCGTACGGGCTGAGGTCCGGCGGGCATCCGTTGCTCGGCGCGGCCATCGCGGTCGCGGGCACCGACGAGTTCGTCCTCAGCGGACGCCTCAGCCTCGCCACACACCCGTGGATCGCGGACCACGTCGTCGGGGGCGCGGTGTTGTTCCCCGGCACCGGGTTCCTCGACTTCGCGATCCGCGCGGGCGACATGGTCGGCTGCGATCGTGTCGACGGGCTCACGATCGTCGTGCCGCTCGTGCTGCCGGAGCGGGAAGCCGTCGCAGTGCAGGTGAGGGTCGGTGCGCCGGACGGCAACGGACGCCGGCCGGTCAGCATCCACTCGCAGCTGCCCGACTCGGACGAATGGCTCCAGCACGCCAGTGGCACGCTCGCCGAAGGCTCGAATCACGCCGAGTTCGACACCGCGGAGTGGCCGCCCGCGAACGCCGAAGAGCTTGGCCTGGAAGCGTTCTACGAGACGCTCACGGAAGGCGGGCTGGCTTACGGGCCGATCTTCCGTGGGCTGCAGCGGGCGTGGCGCAACGGCGACGAGGTGCTGGTCGAGGTCGCGCTGCCGGACAGCGTGGACGACGCTGCCACGTTCGGTGTGCACCCGGCGCTGCTCGACTCCGCGCTGCACGCCATCACGTTCGTCGACGGTGCGGGGCAGGGGTTGCCGTTCGAGTGGAATGGCGTGTCGCTGCACGCGATCGGGCCGTCGCGGTTGCGGGTCCGGTTGAAGCACACGGGCGGTGATGCCGTCGAGGTCACCGCCGTCGACGTCGAGGGCGCGCCGGTGCTGTCGGTGAAGTCGCTGGTGGTGAGGACGCCGTCGGTGAGTGCGCCGAGCAATCCTGTGGCGGAGTCGCTGTTCCGCGTCGACTGGGTGCCGGTGCAGGTCGGTGAAGCGGCAGAGATCGACGCGCGGGTCGTGGAACTGGCAGGCGGTCCGGGCGCGGCCGCTGTGCACGAGACGACCAAGCGTGTGCTGGAGATCCTGCAGAACGCTGAAGAGCGCGTGGTGTTCGTGACGCGCGGTGCGGCGGCGATCGGCGACGAGCCGATCACCGACCTGGGAGCGGCGGCCGCGTGGGGCCTGGTGCGGTCGGCACAGGCCGAGAATCCGGGCAGGTTCCTGCTGGTGGACCTCGACGAGAACAGCTCGCTGACGCCGGGAATGCTGGTCACCGAGGAACAGCAGCTGATCGTCCGCGACGGGACTGTCCACGCTGGACGGCTGGCGCGGTTGCAGACCGGGCCGACGCTGGTGCCGCCCACCGGAACACCGTGGCACCTCGACACCACCGCGAAGGGCAGTCTGGACAACCTCGTCCTGGCGCCGTGGCAGCCGGAGCCATTGCAGGGCAAGCAGGTCCGGATCGCGATCCGGGCGGCGGGCCTCAACTTCCGCGACGTGCTGAACGCGCTCGGCATGTATCCGGGCGAGGCGGGCTCGTTCGGTGCGGAGGCCGCCGGCATTGTCACCGAGCTCGGGCCCGAGTGCGCTGAACTGAGTGTCGGCGACCCGGTGTTCGGCATGCTGTTCGGCGGTATGGGACCGGTCGGCGTCGTCGAAGAGCCTTACCTGACCAGGCTTCCGGACGGCTGGACGTTCGAGCAGGGCGCGTCGGTGCCGCTGGTGTTCCTCACCGCGTACTACGCGCTGATCGAGCTCGGCAATGTGAGGCCGGGAGAGAAGGTTCTGGTCCACGCCGGCGCCGGTGGCGTTGGCATGGCGGCGATCCAGGTCGCGAAGCACCTCGGCGCGGAGGTGTTCGCCACCGCCAGCGAGAGCAAGTGGGGCGTGCTGCGCGGGCTCGGCCTCGACGACGCGCACATCGGCAACTCCCGCGACACCTCGTTCGAGCAGAAGTTCCCGCGCGTCGACCTCGTGCTGAACGCGCTGACCGGAGAGTTCATCGACGCCTCGCTGCGGTTACTCGGCCAGGGCGGGCGGTTCCTGGAGATGGGCAAGACCGATCTGCGGGAGGACGTGCCGGGTGTCTTCTACCGGCCGTTCGACCTCGGTGAGGCGCACCCCGACCACATTCAGCGCATGCTCACCGCGCTTGTGGAGTTGTTCGGGAGCGATGCGCTGGCGCCGCTGCCGATCGCCGCGTGGGACGTGCGGAGGGCGCGCGACGCATTCCGGTTCATGAGCAGGGCCAAGCACGTCGGCAAGATCGTGATCACGGTTCCGGCCGGATGGGATCCTGACGGCACTGTGGTGATCACGGGCGGCACCGGTGGTTTGGGTGCGGAGCTGGCGCGGCACCTCGTCGCGCGGGGCACCAGGAAGCTGTTGCTGCTCAGCCGCCGCGGCCTTGACTCGCCTGGCGCGGAGGACCTGGCGGCGTTGGATGCGGACGTCACCATCGCGGCTTGCGATGTGGCGGACCGGGACGCGTTGGCTGCTGTCCTCGGTGGACATGATGTGACCGCTGTCGTGCACACGGCCGGCGTGCTGGACGACGGTGTGATCGCCTCGATGACTCCGGAGCGGCTGGAGAAGGTGCTGCGGCCCAAGGTGGACGCCGCGTGGAACCTTCACTCGCTCGTTCCGGACGCGCACTTCGTCCTGTACTCGTCGGTGTCCGGTGTGCTCGGCACGGCCGGTCAGGGCAACTACGCGGCGGGCAACGCGTTCCTCGACGCGCTGGCGCAGTACCGGCGGTCGGTCGGGCTGCCTGCGGTGTCATTGGCCTGGGGCGCTTGGACTTCCGACGTCGGGATGACCAGGACGATGGACGCGGCCGCGTTGGAGCGGCTGGAGAAGTCGTCGATGCCGCCGATCTCGCTGGACCACGGCTTGGCGTTGTTCGACGCGGCTGTCGGTGTCGACGAGCCGCTCGTTGTGCCCGCGCGGATCATCACGGGTGCCAGCGCCACGATGGTGCCGCCGTTGCTGCGCAACCTTCTGCGGGGTGGACGGCGGACTGCGGCACGGACGCAGGGAACCGTTGCGCTGCAAGGGCTGCAGGACGTTCGTCCGGCCGAACGGCTGCGGGCGCTGGTGGACGTGGTGCGGGGCGAGGCCGCCGCGGTGCTCGGGCACTCGTCGGCGGACGCGATCGACGCGGACCGCGAGTTCCGGCAGCTGGGCTTCGACTCGCTGACGTCGGTCGAGCTGCGCAACCGGCTCGGCACGGCGACGGGGCTGACGTTGCCGGCGACGCTTGTGTTCGACTACCCGACGCCGGAAGCGTTGGCGGAACACCTTGTTGTCGAACTGTTCGGTGGGTCGGCTCAGGTCGAGGACTCGGTCAGGGTTTCCGACGAAGCCATCGCGATCGTCGGCATCGCGTGCAGGTTCCCCGGTGGCGTGTCGTCGCCGGAGGAGCTGTGGGAGCTGGTGCTGGGTGGGCGGGACGCGATCGGAGGGTTCCCGTCGGACCGCGGCTGGGACGAGAACCTCGTCGGCGACGGCGCCGGGCAGTCGGTGACCGGGCAGGGCGGGTTCATCGAGGGCATCGCGTCGTTCGACCCGGCGTTCTTCGGGATCTCGCCGCGCGAGGCCGTGTCGATGGACCCGCACCAGCGACTGGTGCTGGAGACGTCGTGGGAGGCCTTGGAGCGCACGGGCATCGACCCCTTGGCGTTGCGGGGCTCGCGGACCGGTGTCTACGTCGGCGCGTCCGGACAGGACTACGCGCACCTGATGCTCGCGTCGGAGCAGGCGCTGGAGGGGTATTCCGGCACCGGCACGTCGCCGAGCGTGATCGCCGGGCGGTTGTCCTACGCGCTCGGGCTCGAGGGGCCGTCGATGACGATCGACACGGCGTGCTCGTCGGCTCTGGTCGCTCTGCACTTGGCGGTGCAGGCGCTGCGGAACGGTGAGTGCTCGCTGGCGCTGGCCGGTGGTGTGCAGGTGATGTCGGCGCCGGGTGCGTTCATGGAGTTCTCGCTGCAGGACGGCCTCGCGCGTGACGGCCGTTGCAAGCCGTTCTCCGATTCTGCTGATGGCACCGCATGGTCTGAGGGCATCGGTGTGCTGGTGGTGGAGCGTTTGTCCGATGCCGTCGCTGCTGGGCATGACGTTCTTGCTGTCGTGCGTGGTTCCGCGGTCAACCAGGACGGTGCGTCCAACGGCCTGACCGCGCCCAACGGACCGTCGCAGCAGCGCGTGATCCGTCAGGCGTTGGCGTCGGCGGGGTTGACGTTCGCTGATGTCGACGCCGTTGAGGCGCACGGCACCGGCACGACTCTGGGCGATCCGATCGAGGCGCAGGCCTTGCTGGCCACCTACGGCCAGGACCGGCCGTCGCCTTTGCTGCTCGGCTCGATCAAGTCGAACATCGGCCACACGCAGGCCGCCGCGGGTGCCGCCGGTGTGATCAAGA
>NZ_JBEXPJ010000250.1:0-9797 GCF_040611995.1 Lentzea sp. NPDC006480 | reverse complement strand
GCACTACTTCGCCCGGAGATGTCAGGCAGGCAGCAGGACCGAGTCGATGAGGTAGACGGTCGCGTTCGCGGTGTGCACGCCGCCGCAGATCACGTTGGCGTCGTTGACCTTCAGCGCGTTACCGGAACCGCTCACCTTCACCATGCCGGTCTGCACGGTCTTCTGCTCGCCGGCGATCTTGTCGGGCGAGATCTGGCCGGGGACCACGTGGTAGGTCAGGATCTTGGTCAGCAGCGCGTCGTCGGTCTTGAGCTTCTCGATCGTCGCGGCGTCGATCTTCGCGAACGCCGAGTCGACCGGCGCGAACACCGTGAACTCGGCGCCGTTGAGCGTCGAGACCAGGTTGACCTTCGGGTTGAGCTTGCCCGACACCGCGCTGACCAGCGTCGTGAGCAGCGGGTTGTTGCTCGCGGCGACGGCGACCGGGTCAGCGGCCATGCCGGTCACGGAACCGGCGCCGGACGGAACCTGCTTGGCGTAGTCGGCACAGCCGGGACCGACGAGGTCACGGGCCGGGTCGGCCATGGCCGCCGAGGACGTCGTGGTCGTGGTGGGTGCGGCGCTGGAGCTGCCGCTGCTGGCCATGTCACCCGAGCCGCACGCCGCGCCGAACAGGGCGAGTGAGGCGGCGCCGATGGCCAGGACGGTGTTGCGGGCGGTCTTGTTCATGACGGACGTCTCCAAGGGTGATCGGGCAGTTGCTACTCGTGATTCGCCGCGCCTCGGGGAACGGATGGGTGGGGTTATCGACCTGTTACCAACACCTCTGTGGTCCATGCGCAACCAGCACGGACGAGCCGCCAGAACCGCGGTCCACAGTCGACAGTCAACTCGGTTCACCTCCTGAGATACCAGGTGCCTTTGGCGCATGAGCAATCCGCGACGTGGTCAGCCGCGAATCACGGGCATCTCACACTTCCGACAATCCGAGTAGGCCCCATGTTGACCCTCGCACTGATAGGTCTGATCGGCGGCCTGGTCACCGGCATCTCGCCGTGCATCCTCCCCGTCCTGCCTGTCATCTTCTTCTCCGGCGGCACACAGAGCGCCCGCACGACGACATCAGGGCCGGCAGTCGCGCTGGCGACCAAACCGGCGTCACGCGCCAGGCCCTTCCTCGTCATCGCCGGGCTGGTCGTCAGCTTCAGCTTGGTCACGCTGTTCGGATCGCTGCTGCTGTCAGTGCTGAACCTGCCGCAGGACGTCCTGCGCTGGGCCGGAATCGTCGTGCTCGGCTTGATCGGCATCGGTCTGATCGTGCCGCGCTTCGAACAGTTGCTGGAAAAGCCGTTCACCTGGATCCCGCAACGCAACCCCGACGCCAGCCGTGGCGGCTTCACCCTCGGCCTCGCCCTGGGCGCGGTCTACGTGCCCTGCGCGGGCCCGGTCCTCGCCGCGATCACCGTCGCCGGCTCCACCGGCAGGATCGGCACCGAGACCGTGATCCTCACCCTCACTTTCGCCGTGGGTGCCGCGATTCCGCTGCTGATCTTCGCGCTGGCCGGCCGCCGGGTCGCCGAGCGCGTGCAGGCCTTCCGCAAGCGCCAGCGCGGAATTCGCATCACCGCGGGCGTTGTGATGATCGCGCTCGCGATCGGACTGGTGTTCAACCTGCCTCAGCTGCTGCAACGGGTGATCCCGGACTACACCAGCTCGTTGCAGGACCAGGTGAACAACTCCGAGCAGGTCCGCAAGGCCCTCAACCTCGGTGGTCTGGTGAACGACCAGAACAAGGACCTCGACAAGTGCTCCGACGGCGCGCCCGAACTGGAGAGCTGCGGCACCGCACCGGACATCACCGGCATCCAGCAGTGGCTCAACACCCCGGACGGCCAAGCGCTGGACCTGAAGTCGTTGCGCGGCAAGGTCGTCATGCTCGACTTCTGGGCCTACTCCTGCATCAACTGCCAGCGTTCCATCCCGCACGTCACCGCGTGGGACACGGCCTATCGCGAGGCCGGCCTCCAGGTCATCGGCGTCCACTCCCCCGAGTACGCCTTCGAGAAGGAACCGGACAACGTCGCGGCGGCCGCGAGGAACTTCGGCATCACCTACCCGGTCGCCCTCGACAACAACCTCGGCACCTGGACCAACTACCGCAATCGCTACTGGCCCGCCCACTACCTCATTGACGCGTCCGGCACCGTGCGGCACATCAAGTTCGGCGAAGGCGACTACGGCCTCACCGAAAAGCTGATCCGGCAACTGCTCACCGACGCCACACCCGGCGTCCAGCTGCCGGCCACCACCGGACTGGCCGACGACACCCCGGTCAACGCCGACATCACCCGCGAGACCTACCTGGGCTCCACCAAGCGCGTGAACTTCGCCGGCACCGAGACCTACACCAGCGGCGACAAGTCCTTCCAGTTCCCCGAAAACCAGGCCGCCGACAGTTTCGCGCTCGCTGGCCAATGGACGCTCACGAGTCAGAACATCACGCCCACCGGCGGTTCCGGGCAGATCAAGCTCAACTACCGCGCCAAGGAGGTCCGGATGGTCATGTCCGGCAAGGGAACCGTCACCGTCCAGACCAACGGGCAGACCAAGACCATCGAGGTCGACGGCACCCCCAACTCCTACCAGCTCGTGGCCACGCAACAGATCCAGGGCGGCTCGCTCACCGCGACCGTGAGCCCCGGCGTGCAGGCCTTCTCCTTCACCTTTGGATGATCAGGGACATCACCATGCAGCTCACCGATGTGACCGCGGATTCTTTCGACAGCGACGTCCTCGGCGCGGACAAGCCCGTCCTGGTCGACTTCTGGGCACCCTGGTGCGGCCCGTGCAGGCAACTGAGCCCGGTCGTCACCGGCATCGCCGAAGAGCACCAGGACAAGATCTCCGTGGTGAAGATCGACATCGACGCACACCCCGACATCGCCGTCCGCTACAGCGTTCTCAGCATCCCCACTCTGATGCTGTTCTCCGGCGGACAACCTGTCGCGACCCTCACCGCACCACGCAAGCGCGCTGACATCCTCAAGGCGCTCTCCACCTGGCTCTGAACACCAGCCGAGACGACGCAGCCGCGTACCTCGTAGCCGCCGAGGAGGGAGAGGTTCACGATCACGGCCGCGAAATCCCTTGTCAGTAGTGCGTTTCCGTCGCCGGGAACGCCAGGGATTTCGTGACCCGCGACGTCACCGCGCGATGGACATCTGCGGGTAGCTCGCACGGGGACACGGCGACTCATGAACCGCGTGTGTTCGAATCTTGGTTCACAGGTCATCCTCCCTGTCTGCGCAAGTCGCGATGAGCACGCTCACTAATGGAGCACGGTCAGGCTTAAAAACGATCAAGAAATGATGCCGCCAGCTGTATCTTGGCCGCCATCGCAGGCTGTGTTAGCGTTCACATTGCAACGTCTCCCGATTCATGCGCAGAGCTGGTCGGTCGCCGTTGCGCTGTTCGTGCTCGCCGTCAACGATGATGGGGTCCGCATGCGCAGTCCAGCGCGTTTTCGACTTCGAGAGAAGACGAAACTCTCTTTTCTTCGAATTCGACTCATTCGACTGATTCGCGTCATCGCCATGGCAGCGGCTTTCCTCGCTCTCTTCTGCGCTTCGGCGTCACCGAGTCCGCCGTTCGGCAGGCAGCGGACGCCTCCACGCGATCATCTGCGGTCGAACGGGCCGTTCCGTGACGCGATCAACGGCAACACCAGCAGCCAACGGACCGTCGCAGCGGTCTGATCACTCGTCTTCCTCTGGAGGGAGCACAGCCATGCCCGGAACCCTGCTCGGGCGCGTGCGCACCGCGGTCTTCGCGGCCGCGCTGGTCTTGGCCGGTGTCGTGGGAGCGGCACCGGCCCAGGCCGCCACGGCGATCACGATCAACGGCTCTTCCGGTGGCCGCACGTTCGACGGCGTCGGCGCGGTCAGCGGCGGCGGGGGCAACAGCCGCCTGCTGATCGACTACCCGGAGCCGCAGCGCGGTCAGATCCTCGACTACCTGTTCAAGCCCGGCTACGGCGCCGCTCTGCAGATCCTCAAGGCGGAGATCGGCGGCGACACCAACTCCACCAGCGGGGCTGAGCCCAGTCACGCCCACTCCCGCGGCGATCTCAACTGCGACCGCGGGTACGAGTGGTGGATCATGGAGCAGGCCAAGGCGCGCAACCCCGGCCTCAAGCTGGTGGGACTGGCCTGGGGTGCGCCGGGCTGGATCGGCAACGGCACCTTCTTCTCCAACGACCTGGTCGACTACTACCTGTCCTGGCTCGGGTGCGCCCGCCGGCACGGGCTGACGATCGACTACCTCACGCCGGTGCAGAACGAGAAGCAGTGGAGCGCCGACTGGACCGTCACGATCCGCAACGCCCTCAACGCCAACGGGTACAGCGCGGTCAGGATCATCTCCGGTGACTCGTGGCCCGGCGACTGGGGTCCGGCCGGCCCGATCTCGAGCAACACGGCCTACCGCAACGCCGTCGACGTGCTCAGCGCGCACTACACCTGCGGCTACCTGAGCGCGCAGACCTCGTGCACCGTCCCGTCGAACGTCGCCAACTCCGGCAAGACGCTGTGGTCGAGCGAGAACGGCTCCCAGGACTACAACGACGGCGCCAAGCCGTTGGCCCGCGGCATCAACCGGGTCTACATCGACGGCAGGATGACCGCCTACCTCAACTGGGACCTGATCGCCGCGGTCACGCCGAACATCCCCTGGCCGACCGTGGGGCTGGTGCTGGCCAACCAGCCGTGGTCTGGCCGCTACGCGGTCGGCAAGGACACGTGGGCGCTGGCGCACACCACCCAGTTCACCGCCCCGGGCTGGAAGTACCTGGACGCGTCCACCGGCTACCTCGGCGGCAACCGCAACAACGGCAGCTACGTGACGATGAAGTCGCCCAACAACACCGACTACAGCATGGTCATCGAGACCATGGACGCCGGCGGCGCCCAGACGCTGAACCTCAACGTCACCGGCGGGCTGTCCACCGGACAGGTGCACGTGTGGGCGACCAACCTCAACTCCAACAACCAGAACGACTTCTTCGTCCACAGCACCGACATCACCCCGTCCGGCGGCGCCTACTCCCTGACCGTCCAGCCGGGCTACCTGTACACGGTCACCACCACGACCGGACAGGGCAAGGGCACCGCGACCAGCCCGCCCCAGGGCTCGCTGAACCTGCCCTACAGCGACAACTTCGACGGGTACGCGGCCGGCAAGGAGGCCAAGTACCTGATGGACATGGAGGGTGCCTTCGAGGCGTCCGCGTGCGGTGCCGGCCGTGCGGGCACGTGCGTGCGCCAGGCGTCCACGCAGCAGGCGATCCCGTGGAAGACGAGGACCGACCCGTACGCGTTGCTGGGCAACGTCGCCTGGAACAACTACGTGGTGTCGGCGGACGCGCTGCTGGAGAAGCCCGGTTACGCCTCGCTGATCGGCCGCGCCGGTGGGCAGGACACCGGCAACCAGGCCGCGCTGAACGCCTACCACTTCCGGGTCAGCGACACCGGCTCCTGGTCGATCCTGCGCACCAACACCAGCGCCCAGGTCTCCACGTTGCGCAACGGCACCACCACCGCGCTGGGCACCAACCGCTGGCACTCGTTGTCGCTCGGCTTCTCCGGCAGCACCATCACCGCGAGCGTCGACGGCACGGTCGTCGGGACGGTGACCGACTCCACGCTGTCCGCGGGTCAGGCCGGCCTCGGCACCAGCCAGGGCGAGACAGCGCAGTTCGACAACCTCGTCATCTCCGGTTCGGGCGGCGGAACGACGTCGCAGCTGCGCAACGACAACGCCGGCCGGTGCCTGGACGTCCCGAACGTGTCCCAGACCAACGGCACGCAGGTGACGCTGTGGGACTGCAACGGCGGCGCCAACCAGCAGTGGACGGTCAACACCACCAAGCAGATCCAGGTGTACGGCAACAAGTGCCTCGACGCCGAGGGGTCAGGCACCGCGCCGGGCACGCGGGTGGTCATCTGGGACTGCACCGGCGGCACCAACCAGCAGTGGAACGTCAACACCGACGGCACCATCACGGGTGTCCAATCAGGACTGTGCCTCGCCCCGAACTCCGGTGGCACGGCCAACAGCACACCGGTGCCCCTGCAGACCTGCAACGGTGCGACCAGCCAGAAGTGGACACGGAGCTGACGATGAGCCCACGTACGATCGCACGCCGTCTCGGTCACGTCGCTGTGGCCGCGGTGACGACCGCGGCCCTGGCGGTGGCGGCGCCCGTCGCCATGATCGCCACCGCCCCGCCGGCGCAGGCCCTCGACAACGGGCTGGCCAGGACTCCGCAGATGGGCTGGAACGACTGGAACGCCTACGGCTGCAACATCTCCGACTCGCTGGTCAGGTCCACCGCACTCGCCATGCACAACAACGGCATGCAGGCCGCGGGCTACCAGTACGTCAACATCGACGACTGCTGGATGACCCAGAACCGGGACTCGAGCGGCAACCTCGTGCCGGATCCGGTCAAGTTCCCCAACGGCATCAAGGCTCTCGCCGACCACGTCCACTCGCTCGGCCTCAAGCTGGGCATCTACGAGGACGCGGGCACGAAGACCTGCGCGGGCTACCCCGGCAGCCTGAACCACGAGCGCCAGGACGCGACCCTCTTCGCGTCCTGGGGGATCGACTACCTCAAGTACGACAACTGCAACAACCAGGGCGTCAACGCCCAGTCCCGCTACACGGCCATGCGCGACGCGCTGGCCGCCACCGGCCGCCAGATCCTGTACAGCCTCTGCAACTGGGGGCAGGACAACGTGTGGACCTGGGGCGCGGGTGTGGGCAACAGCTGGCGCACCACCGGTGACATCGCGCCGAACTACAACAGCATGCTCAACATCTTCCACGCCAACGTCGGCCTCGCGAGCTACGCGGGACCCGGCGGGTGGAACGACCCGGACATGCTCGAGATCGGCAACGGCATGTCCGCCACCGAGGACCGCACCCAGTTCAGCCTGTGGGCCCAGATGGCCGCACCGCTCATCGCCGGCAACAACATCCCGAACGCCAGTGCCACCACGATCTCCGTCCTCACCAACACGCGGGTGATCGCGGTCAACCAGGATTCCCTCGGCAGGCAGGGCAGGATGGTGTCCTCGGCCGGCGGCCGCGACGTGCTGGCCAAACCACTCGCGAACGGCGACGTGTCGGTCGTGTTGTTCAACGAAGGTTCCTCGGCCGCCACGATCTCGACCACCACGTCGGCAATCGGAAAGACCGGCGCCAGCAGCTACACCCTCACCGACCTGTGGTCCGGTTCCACCTCCACCACCACCGGCACGATCAGCGCGTCGGTTCCCGCCCACGGCGTGGTCATGTACCGGGTGGCGGGCGGCTCGACCGGCGGCGGGGATCCGGTCACCGGTCCGGTGCGCGCGGCCGGTGCCGGCAAGTGCCTCGACGTCCCCAGCACCACGGCCGGCACCCAGGCCCGGATCTGGCCCTGCGGTGGTCAATCGGGCCAGAACTGGACCTACACCACCGGCAACCAGCTCAGCGTCGGCGGCGGCACGATGTGCCTGGACGCCTACAACAACCAGACCAACCCGGGTACCAAGGTGATCCTCTGGTCCTGCAACGGCCAGACCAACCAGCAGTGGCTGCGCAACTCCGACAGCTCCATCACCGGTGTCCAATCAGGACTGTGCCTGGACGTGACCGGGGCGTCCACGGCCGACGGCGCGCTGGTCCAGCTGTGGACGTGCAACGGCGGCAGCAACCAGCGATGGGCGCTGGGACAGCCGCGGACACCAGGACCGGCGACATCTGGCCCATCGCCGGCGGCACGACCGCGTGTGTCGAGGTGAGCAGCAGGACGGCGGCGCTCACGGCCGCGATCCGTTGGGAGAGCTTCCTTCTCGTTCCCTCCGAGATCGAGTTCGGCCGTGGTCAGCAGATCCGCTCGCCGGTGCCGGGGCTGTGCACGTTCGCCCACCAGCGCAGGTGCGGAAGGGTCTGCGGGCCGACGCGTCCGTCCACTGTGATCGGAGTGCCCCTGCCGTTGACGCACTTCTGGAACTCCCACACCGCCGCGGCGGTGACCGGGCCGTAGTTGCCGTCACGCTTGATCACGAACGGGAACGCGTTCCAGGAGAGCGTCCGGTTCAGCATGCACTGCACCTCCAGGACGTTGCCGCCGGTGGCGCCGGGGCCGATGTCGTAGGAGTCCGAGACCCGTGGACAGTCGGCCAGAGCGACCACCGTGCCGGTTCCCGGAACCGGCACGGCGGACGCGGGAGTCGTCCAGGTGAGCACCGCCATGACGATCACACCGAGAACGGCCGGAAAAACGCCGGCTCTGCGCATTCTTCTCTCCTGTTCATCAGTTTCGACTGATAGCGAGGTGCGTTGGTATCCGCAGGGCAGCGGAGTTCGGCCCGGCGGTCTCCGGCGGCGTCGAGGCACCGGACGATGACGAACGGGTTGACCGGATCCAGTGGGTCGACGCGGGTGTCGGCGGAACGCGAGCTCCGCCGACACACCCCCTCACCGAGGTCAGTAGTGATAACACCGACCGGGCACGTCGTTCGAGCTGAACCGCATCGCGTTGCGTGTCAGCGGGCCATATCCGCCGTCCGGTGTGGTGCCGATACTCGACTGCACGCCCTTGAGGGCAGCCGTTGTCCGCGGTCCGAAACTGCCGTCGACGGCGAGATTCCCCACCAGTTCGCTCTGGTAGGGGCTCGCCAGGTGGACGGTCGGATAGCAGGTCTTCAGCGTGTACTGCAGACCGCTCACGACCGCGGAATTGGCCGCCCCGGACCTGCTGATGAGGCAGTTCACGTTGCCAGTGCCGGTCGCCGGCACCGAGAGGTTGTTGCCGCCTCGGTTCACGTTGGCCATGGTGGTGCACAGCGGCGTCGCGGCGGACGCTGTGCCGGTCGGCACCAGTGTGAGCGCCGCCGTCGTGAGTACCACCGCGAGGCCGGCGAAGACTGATCTGATGATGCTTGACCGATGGTTCATGATTTCCCCTCCGTTGAACGTGCTCGCCGCACTTGTCACGTGCCGTTCGTCAACGAGCCACCACCGCCGCTGCCGTTACCTGACTTGAGACAGCTCAGGAAATAGGACCCGTGAAGGCCGGTTATCACCTTGGTCTTGGCGATGAGACGATTGCTGTTGCTGAGAATTCCCACCTGAACGCCGTTCGCGGCGTCGTGCACGCGGCAAGTGGTCGTGCCACCGTTCGGCGCGAAGACCGTCATCATGACGGCATGTTCCTTGCTGTTCGCAGGAATTGCTCTGGTCGAGCAACCGATACCGGACGTGATCGTGCAACCGGTGCTGTCAGCCGCAGCTGATCCGGCCCCCAGCGCCAAGCCCAGGCACACCGTCGCCCCGCCTACGACAACCGCCATGGTTTTCCTTGCCGTGCCCAACATCTGTTGCCCCCTAGGTCGTTGCTCGAGACCGTGCGAGCTTGCACCTGTCACCTTGACGCGGTCTTGACATGCCACGGCAGAGGCAGGCCATCATTCAGGGTGGCGATGAAACTGGAATTCCAGTTGCTCGGTCCAATGCGAGTTCGCAGAGGGAAAGAGAGCCTTGATCTTGGCCGCCGGGCGCAACGTCTCGTACTCGGTGTGTTGCTGCTCGAAACAGGGAAGCCGGTGTCTGTCAGCTGGCTGGAGGAAGCTCTCTGGGGCAATTCGCCGCCGCCGAATGGTCGAGCGATTCTGCAGACCCACATATCGCGCCTGCGCCGCCTGCTCGACCCTGAGCGGGACGGCCGGGACGGTTTCCGGATCGTCACGCGTGGGTCGGCGTATCTCGTGGAGACCGACCCGGGGGTCGGGGACGGCCCCCGGGTTCGA
>NZ_JBEXPJ010000249.1:0-9824 GCF_040611995.1 Lentzea sp. NPDC006480 | reverse complement strand
GGGGAGTGACCGGCCGGTCACACCCCCACGGCAAGTATCACCTGCGCAGACCGAGGCGCTGGATCAGCGCGCGGTAGCGGTTGATGTCCACCTTGGTCAGGTAGTTCAGCAGACGGCGGCGACGGCCGACCATCAGCAGAAGGCCCCGGCGGGAGTGGTGGTCGTGCTTGTGCTGCTTCAGGTGCTCCGTGAGGTCAGCGATGCGCTTGCTCAGGAGGGCCACCTGCGCCTCGGTCGAGCCGGTGTCCGAGTCGTGCAGACCGTACTCACCGAGGATGGACTTCTTCTGATCCGTGGACAGTGCCACTAGGTACTTCTCCTACTTGTTCAGGTCCGTGCGGCCCCACGCCCGCCGAATTGCTGGCCGGGGTAGCCGGTACTGGCCGCCACGGACCGCAGCCAGACCCAACTGCGAAGGCTATCAGGCGCGCTGCTCAGTGGCGCGCTGACGTGCGCAACCCCACCCGTGCGACGGGTGTGTGGACGCCATCGACGCTGCTCACGAGCACTGCTTCGGTCGGCTGCCACGGGCTGCCCAGGAACTCCGGCATCGGTTGTCCCTGGTACCCGTACGCCACCGTCAGGTGCGCCCACCAATTGTCGTTCGCGCCCGCCGCTCGTGCCAACTGATTTAAATCGCCGTGAATTCCCGCCCACAGGACCCTGCCGCGGAAGTCGCCGAAGTTCTGCAGCCTGATTTCCGGGACCTCGTGGCCTTCGAGGGCTTTGAAGCGTTCCTCATCTGCGGTTTCACCGTGGAAGCACAACGTGATGTGCCACTTCTCCGGCTTCGTCCACTCCACGTCGAGGCTGCGGTCCAGCACGGCGTCGAGCTCGTCGATCACGTGCTGAGGCGGGTACAACGCGGTGAAGAACTTCACCTGGAGGCGGCCCTGATGGCGCGGCGGAACAGCTCGGCGATCGCGGGGAAGTCCTCGTGCAGCAGGTCGGCCGCGTGCTGGAGCTCGGTGCGGTCCGCGACGCGGCGCAGCACCGGGTACGCGACGCTCTCGTCGCCGTTGACCGGCAGGTTGTCGCGCGACACGGTCGGCTTGGACTCGCGCACGTCGTCGAGCGCGCGCTGCAGCGCTTCCGGCGCTCCGGTCGCCACGTCCGGCGTGAGCACCTTGCGCTCCAGCATGATCATCCGCGCGAGCACGGCGGGGTTGCCGATCTTGGCCCGGCGGCCGCTCATCACCTGGCTGAGCATCGGCGCGCTGATCCCCAGCACGTCCGCGAGCTGAGCCTGGGACACGTTGAAGGCCACGACCAACCGGCGCACTCGGTCACCCAAAGGCTCCCCGTACCACTCCCGCTGTAGCGCGAGATTGCGCTGAACGATCTTGTGGTCCTCCACCTCGGCCCTCTCCCGTTGCCCAGCTCCGACCCGCATCCTGCCAGCCTGCGGACGCCCTCACGCCCGCTTCGCTCAATCTGACGGTCACGACTCGGCCAGCAGTTCCCTCGTTCGGTCTACATCTCGATGCATTTCCTCGAGAAGTGCCTCGACCGAGTCGAACTTGACCATTCCGCGCAGCCGTTCGACGAAGTCCACCGCGACCCGCTGGCCGTAGTAGTCCTCGTCCACGTCCAGCACGAACGCCTCGACCCGCCGCTCCCGGCCGGAGAACGTCGGGTTCGTGCCGACGCTGACCGCCGCCTTGAGCTTCTTACCCTTGGCGTTGGTGAACCAGCACGCGTAAATACCGTCAGCCGGAACAGCGGCGAACTTCGGCGTGGAGAGGTTGGCCGTCGGGAACCCCAGGTCCTTGCCGCGCCCGTCGCCCTTGACGACGATCCCCTCCAGCCGGTGCGGCTTGCCCAGCGCCTCCGCCGCGGCCTTCACGTCGCCGGCGTCGATGCACGCCCGGACGTACGTCGACGAGTAGGTCACTTCGTCTGCGGACACCAGATCAGCCCCCTCGGTCACGAATCCGAACCGCTGCCCGAGCTGGCGCAGCATTTCGACGTTACCCGCGGCCTTGTGCCCGAAGGTGAAGTTCTCACCCACCACGACAGCGGCCGCGTGGAGCTTCTCGACCAGGACCTCGTGGACGAACTCGGCCGCGGGCATCCTGGAGGTCTCCAGGCTGAACGGCACCACGACGAAGTGGTCGATCCCGAGCTCCTCGACCAGCTCGGCCCTGCGCCGCAACGTGGTGAGCTGCGCGGGATGACTCCCCGGCCGAACCACCTCGGACGGGTGCGGGTCGAAGGTCATCAGCACGGACGGCAGACCGCGTTCGGTCGCGAGCTCGACGGCCCTGCCGATGAGAGCCTGGTGGCCTTTGTGGACACCGTCGAACACGCCGATGGTGACGACGCAGCGGCCCCAGCCGCCGGGAAGGTGATCTAGTCCGCGCCAGCGTTGCACGGTGATCAGCCTACGACGACGGCCGGGGCCGCTGCGATCGCACGTCGATTCACCATCCGACGAGGAAGCGAGTTCGGCGGCCGGCTCGCCCACAGCGTCGAGGAGGTCCTCGTCGGGCACCTGGCACTGGAGATCGGCGCTGTCGAAGTCAGCCACGCTGCTCAGCCGGAATCTCGTACCAGGTGACGTCGAGGTAGTCGCACAACGCTTCGTCTTCCTCGTCGTCGTCCCGCGCGCCGACGCTAGCCAGCCGGGCTCAGCACCACCACGGGCTTGCAGGCGTCGCCTTCGTCCTTCGCCAGCGCGATCACGTGCCCGTCCGGGCCGAACACGCCGTAGGTGCCCTCGATGCCGCCCGCCTTGAGCCGCTGCCCGTGCGAGAGCGCAGAGGCCTCGCGCGGGTCGATCTCCCTGCGCGGGAACGCCGTCGTGACCGCCGCGTCGAGGTCGAGCGACAGGGCGGGCGTCTCCTCCAGCTGCTCCAGCGTCTTGGCCACGCGCAGGTCGAACGGGCCGACCCTGGTGCGCCGCAACGCACCCAGGTGACCGCCGACGCCGAGCGCCGCGCCGAGGTCGCGGGCCAGCGCGCGCACGTAGGTGCCGGAGGAGCACTCGACCATGACGTCGATGAGCACCGTCTTGTCTTCACGGCGCGTGAACAGCACGTCGAACCTGTGCACCGTGACGGGGCGTGCGGGGATCTCGACCTGTTCGCCCGCACGAACCCGTGCGTAGGCGCGCTTGCCGTCGATCTTCACCGCGGACACGGCCGACGGCACCTGCTGGATCGGGCCGGTCAGCTTCGCGATCTCGGCGGCGACGGCGTCGTCCTGGACATCCGAAGCGTCCACAGTGGACAAAATCTCGCCCTCGGCGTCGTCCGTCGTGGTGGACGAGCCGAGCACGATTGTCGCCAGGTAGGCCTTGCTGTCGAGCGCGAGGTGGCCGAGGAGCTTCGTCGCGCGCTCGATGCCGAGCACGAGCACGCCGGTCGCCATCGGGTCCAGCGTGCCGGCGTGCCCGACCTTGCGGGTGCCGAGGATCCTGCGCACCCGCGCCACCACGTCGTGCGAGGTCATGCCGTCCGGCTTGTCGACGATGACCAGGCCCGGTGCAACAGAGGGTTTCACGGCGCGAAAGCTTAAGCGACGCGCAGCGCGTCCCAGCGACGACGCCGCAACTGCACCGGCACCGTCTCACCACGCTCCTCGGCCTCGAACACCGCGGCACGCGCGCGCCGCCACCACACGAGCATCCGCCAGCCGCCTACCGCCAGCACGATCACGCAGAAGCTGAGGGCGACTCGGAACGCCGTCTGCGGGGTGAGCAGGCTCTCGGTGACCTCCAGCAGCACGCCGACGCCGAGTGCCGCGACGGTCACCGCGAGGAAGCCGCCGACGTTGACCAGGCCGCTCGCCGTGGACTGGCGGTGCGACGGGTTGTAATCGCGGGCCAACGCGAACGCGACGCCCGAGATCGGTCCGCCCACCGTGAGCACGATGAACACCACCGCGATGACCGGCACCGGCACGTGACCGCCCGGCCACAGCAGCAGCACGGCCCACCCGGTCAGCGCGAACGCCAGGAACCAGCCCGCGATCGGCATGCGCCACTCGGGGTTGCGGGAGAAGAGCGCGCCGATGATCGGACTCGACACGATCGCGCCGATGACGAGGAGTCCGAGCGTGGACGACGCCGCCTTGGCCGACATGCCCTGCGCCTGCACGAGGTACGGGTACCCCCACAGCAGACCGAGCACGGCCGGAGTCGACATGGTGCTGAAGTGCGCCCAGAACCCGAGCCGGGTGCCGGGCACGCTCCACGCCTGCCGCACCTTGGGCCAGATCTGCTTGAGCGGCACGGCTTCCGGCTTCGGCGCGGTGAAGCCGTGCGGCACGTCCTTGATCCTGAGGAACGCCACGGCCGAGTACAGCGCCGTGATGCCGCCCGCGATGAGGAACGCCCACGTCCACCCGATCGAGCCGAGCGCGAGCGTCAGCGGCACGGTGGCGACGAGGTTGCCGACGCCGCCCAACGCGGCCGTGACCGCGACCACGAGCGAGTACTGCCGCGGCGGGAAGTGCGCGGCGACGATGCGGATCACGCTGATGAACGTCATCGCGTCACCCATGCCGAGCACCGCGCGCGCAGTGAGCCCCAGCGCATACGAGTCAGCCACGGCGAAGAGCAGCTGACCGGTGCCCATGAGCAGCGCGGCGACGGTGAGGATCTTGCGGGGCCCGAACCGGTCCACGAGCAACCCGGTCGGGATCTGCATGAGGGCGTAGACACCGATCTGCAGCACGGTGAACACACCGAGTTGCGCGGGTCCGAGCCCGAACCGCTCACTCGCCTCCAGCCCGGCGACACCGAGCGTGGAGCGGTGGAAGACGGCGGCGAAGTAGACGAAAACGGCGGTGGTCCAGATCAGCCACGAGAGTCGGGTGGCGCGATCGACCGACGGCAAGACGGCACTCTCCCCAGGTCGGAGGCGGGCAGACATTAGTTACATCGCCTAAACAACCTTATTGGTAACGATTTCATGCCGTGAGGTCGGACACAGCGGCCGTTCGGGCGTCATCTGACCGCGCCCTCGACGGCCCACTCGCCTGACTTCGTGCGCCAGATCACGGCTATCAGGCGCAGCACCATGAACGCCGACAGCCCGGTCCAGATGCCCGCCAGCCCCCACCCGAACGCGTACGCGGCCCACACCAGCGGCAGGAACCCGATCACCGCACTGCCGAGCGTCGCCGTCCGCATGAACTTCACGTCGCCCGCGCCCAGCAGCACGCCGTCCAACGCGAACACCACGCCCGCGATCGGTTGCAGTGCCACGAAGAACCACCACGCGTTGGGGATTTCCCTCAGCACTTCTTGATCCGACGTGAACGCGTGCGGCAGAACCGTTGCCAGCGCGGCGAAAACGATGCCGAGCCCGATCCCGAACACCAGCCCGTACCGGGTGACCTGCCACGCCAGCTTCTCGGCCTTTTTCTTGTTGGACGCCCCGAGAGCCGCTCCGACGAGTGACTGCGCGGCGATCGCCAGCGAGTCCAGCACGAGCGCCAGGAACGTCCACAACTGCAACACGACCTGATGTGCCCCCACGGCCGCCACGGACGTCCGCGCCGCCACCGAAGCCGCGCTGACGAAGCACGCCTGGAACGCCAAGCTCCTCAGCACGAGGTCACGCCCCATGCCCAACTGCGCGCGCATGGCTTGGTAGTGCGGCGTGAGCGGCACTTTCTCGCTGATGAGGGCCTTGATGAACAGACTCGCCGCCAGCACCTGCGCCACCACGTTGGCGATGGCCGACCCCTCAAGCCCCCAACCGGCCCCGTACACGAGCGCGGGGCAGAGAACCGCGCTGATGCCGTTGCCGATCAGGATGTACTTCAACGGCCGCCTGGTGTCCTGAACCCCGCGCATCCACCCGTTGCCGGCCATCGTGACGAGGATGAACGGCGCCCCGAACAACGCGATCCGCACCCACTCGACCGCCGCGTCCGCCACCCCACCTCGCCCGGCGAGCAACTCAGCCAACGGCCGCGCGAACACCTGCCCCAGCACCACCACGAGCAGCCCAGCCGCCAACGCCAGCCAAGTCGCCTGCACCCCTTCCTCAACGGCCTCCCGCCGCCGCCCGGCCCCGTGCAACCTCGCCGTGCGCGCCGTCGTGCCGTACGAGAGAAACGTGAGCTGCGTCGAAACCTGCGTCAGCAACACCCCACCGAGCGCCAGCCCGGCCAACGGCAGCGCCCCGAGATGCCCCACCACCGCCGTGTCCACGAGCACGTACAACGGCTCGGCCGCCAACACCCCCAGAGCAGGCACAGCCAGCCCGATGACCCGCCGAGCGGGAACCCGATCCTCCACACGACGAACCTAAGCTCTCACCCGCACTTCCAACCGGTGACAACGCCCACGCGCCCACCCCGCGAGACCACGTCCGCCCACGGGGCGACGCCCATCCCGCGAGACCGCACCCCGCACCCCGCACCGCGAGACCACGCCCACCCACGAGACCGCGGGACGGCACCACGCCTCGCGCAGCCACGCGGCGGCGCCCAACCGGCTGCCACCGGCAGGTGCGCTCAGCCTGGACACGCGGGACGGGACCGAGCGCGCAAGCAGACGCGGACGCGCACACGCGGGGCGCAGGCGCAGGCGGGCGCAGGCAGGTGCGAACTCGGGCCGCGGGCTCGGGCCGGGCGCGGACTCGGGCTTGGCTCGTGCGGGCTCTGGCTCGGCTGGGTGCTGGCTCGACCGGGTGCTGGCTCGGGCGAGCGAGACCCGAGGCATGCGCACACGGGGAGGCGCACCATGGACCGCTCCCCCGCGCGCTTCCTCGTACGCGAGGGATCGGTAACAGCGTTTCAGGACACCCGCGGCGCCAGGTTCACCCGACCGAGCGACGACTAGGAGCGCTGGGGCAGGCCGAACACGCGTTCCCGCGCCACCGCCAGCGCCGAGTGCAGGGCTCCCGAGCGCACCGGGTTCGCGGTGATCTGGGCGAGCTGCACCGGGGTGCGCGGGACCACCAGCTTCAGCAGTTCCGTCGACACCAGGTCGCACAGCGTCTCGCCACCGGCCTGGGCAACCCCACCCGACAAGAGCACCAGTTCCGGATCGAGCACGCACACGACGTTCGCCAGACCCAATGCGATCCTACGGGCGAGGTCTGACAAGAACGCGCGGCCTTCGGTGCCCGCGGTCAGGGCGTGGGCGACGGCCTCCAGACCAGAGGACGCGGCGATGCCGTGCGACGAAGCCAGGTCCACGATGGCGTCGCTGTCCACCTGGTCGCCGTAGCGGCCGCCGGGGATCTGCATCGAGTCGATCTCGCCCGCGCCGCCCGTGACGCCGCGCAGCAGCTCGCCGTTGACGACGACGGCCGACCCTATTTCGTCGGCCGGCCAGAAGAGCACGAAGTTGCGGACGCCCACGGCCTTGCCGGAGCTCATCTCCTCCAACGCGGCCAGGTTGATGTCGTTCTCGATCGAGACCGACGTGCCCAGCAACTCCCGCAGCGTCGCGGGCAGGTCGACGTCCACCAACCCCGGCAGGTGAGGCGCGAATCCCAGGCACCCGGTGGCGGGGTCGACAGCGCCGGGCGTGCCGACGACGACGTGCGACAAAGCGTCCAGCCGCAGACCCGCCAGGGCCGCCGCCTTCTGCACGGTCTCGCGGAACGCGATGAGCGTCTCGGACTTCGGCATCGGCGCGCTGTGCTCGGACAGCAGCGACCCGGTGATGTCCGCGATGACCACGTCGATCAGGTCCGGCGTCAACGCCACCGCCGCCACGTACCCCACGCCACCGTTGACGGCCCACATCTGCGCGCGCGGTCCGCGTCCACCACCACGCAACCCGGTGCGGACGACCATGCCGTCCTCTTCGAGCCGCGCCAGCAACTGCGCGGTCGCGGGCTTGGAGAGCCCGATGACCTCCTCCAGCTCCGCGCGCGTCATCGCCCCGCTGCGCAGCAGGGTCTCGATGGCCGCCCGGTCGTTGATCTCCCGCAGCAGCCGCGGGCTTCCAGTCCGTGTCATGACTCCACCCGCTCCAACGCGCCCTTCAGCGCGGCGACCACCTGCTCCGCGGGCCCGGTGAACGTGAACCCGGCCGCCAGCCGATGCCCACCCCCGCCCAGCACCTGCGCCACCTCACGAACGTCCACCCGGCCCACGGCCCGCAACGACACGGACCAGAACCCGGGCCGCAACTCCTTCAGCACAGCCGCGACCTCAGCCTCGGAAGCAGAGCGCACGACGTCGATCACGCTCTCCACCTCCTCACTGCGCACGTCCCGCGCGTCATCCAGCCCGACGACGGCATGCACGAGCCCCAGCCCACCAGCGGCCTGCTGGTCCAGCTCCGCCCGGGCCAGCACGCGCGACAACATGCCCAAGTACGCGAACGGGTGCGCGTCCATCAACGGCCGCGTGACGCTGTACGCGTCGACCCCGGTCGCCAACAACCGCGCCGCCGTCTCGTGCGCGGCCGGCCCCGCCTTGCGAAAGCCCCCGGTGTCCGTCACGAGCCCGGCGTAAATGCACCGCGCAATGGGCTCGTCGACGACCACGTCCATCTCGTCGAGCAACTTCAACGCGATCAGCGCGGTGGCCTCGGCGTGCTCGTCGATGCAGTGCAACGTCCCGTACCGCGTGTTCGACACGTGGTGGTCGATGACGATGACCGGCCCGGTGCACGCGGCGACCCGACCCGCCAGGGGCCCGAGTCGTTGCAGGCTCCCGGTGTCCATCACGACCAGCAGCTCCGGAGCCGCGGGCACCTCATCGCGGTGCACCAGCAACCCCGCCGTGTCCAACGCCCGCAACGACTCCGGCACCGTCTCGGGCTCACCGAACGCCACCCGCACGGCAACGCCGCGCCGCTGGAGCGCGAGTCCCACCGCCAAAGCACTCCCGAGCGTGTCAGCGTCGGGGTTGATGTGACTGAGAAGGGTCACATCGCGGGCGTCGGCCAGTAACCGCGCGGCCTCGGCAATGGTGGTGCTCAGGTCGTCTGCCACAGGGAGACGTTAGCTGCTCACCGTCTCAATGTGCTGCAGGGCGCCCTCGGACAAGACAGTTTCCATCCCATAAACAGCCTGAAGGGACCTTCCGCGTGCGAAAGGTCCCCGGGCAAATCGAAACTCAGTCCTCTTCTTCGTCCTCACGAGGAGCCTTGTAAGGGTCAGCCTCGCCGGCCGGAGAAGCACCGACCGCGAGCCGAGCCACCTCGGCGTCGGCAGCCTGAGCCTGAGCCAGCAGCTCGTCCATCTTCCGCGCCGTGTCCGGCACGGTGTCGGTCATGAACGTCAGCGTCGGCGTGAACCGGACCCCGGTCTGCGCCCCGACCATCGAGCGCAGCACGCCCTTGGCCTTCTCCAGAGCGGCAGCCGCCCCGGCGTAGTCGGGCTCGGTGTCCAGCCGCTCACCCAGAACGGTGTAGTACACAGTCGCGTCGTGCAGATCCCCGGTCACCTTGGTGTCGGTGATCGTGACCCGAGCCAACCGCGGATCCTTGACCTCGTGCTCGAGAGCCGAAGCCACGATCTGCGAGATCCGCTTGGCGAGCTTGCGGGCACGTGCCGTGTCGGCCACGAGCCTCCCCTTCCTAGTCGTCCTCCGGCCCGACGAGACGCGTCCGGGCGGAGAGCAGTTCCAGTTCGGGACGTCCCGCGACCAGCCTTTCACAGCCGGCCAGGACCTCCCTGACATGCGAAGCGTCGCCCGCAACCACAGCGACACCGATCAACGCGCGCCGATGCAGATCCTGATGACCTGCTTCGGATGCGGCAACCTCGAAGCGGCGACGCAGCTCGGCCACGACGGGCCTGACCACGGAGCGCTTCTCCTTCAGCGAATGGACGTCGCCCAAGAGCACGTCCAGTTCCAGAGCCCCCACGTACATGGGAAAGATCCTCCAGAAGAAAAGGGTG
>NZ_JBEXPJ010000248.1:0-9825 GCF_040611995.1 Lentzea sp. NPDC006480 | reverse complement strand
GTGGATCTCGCACAACGGCGGCGCGTCCTGGACCAAGCTGCCCGACGTGCCGTGGAGCGCCTGCCAGGGCGGCCCCGCTCACCCCGTCGGCGACAGCGACGAACACGCCCTTGTTGCCGAACCCGACGACGTCCGCCGCCCCGTCACCCGTGATGTCCGCGAGCAGCCGCGGGTTCTGCGCGACGCTCCAGCCACGATCAGACCCGAAGTCCGCGAAAACGCGCCGCGACGGACCAAAAGTCCCGTCCCCGCGAGAGACGGCCGAGGCCACACCGGCAGAACCGAACCCGACCAGATCCACCCGCTTGTCCCGGGTGATGTCGGCAAGCGTTGGTGAAGGCTGCGACGACGTGCCGTAGCCGTACCCGTAGTTGTAGCCGAAGTCGCCGACCCCGACGCCGAACGCGGTGAACGTGCCCGTACCGACAGCACGCCCCGTGTAGGTGTTGGCGTCGTTGCCGAAGCGAACCGCGTCGGCGTACCCGTCACCCGTGATGTCACCGACCTGGAACACCCCGTCCGCCGAAGGCACCGACGGCTGCGACGCCCCGTAAGTCCCATCCGCGCGCCCAAGCGCCGACATCGGTGTGAAACCGGGTTGGTAGCGCACGGACAGGATGTCCGGCCGCGCGTCCCCGCCGATGTTCGCCACCTTGAACTGGTTGAAGTCGTACCGGTCGGCGGTGAACTCAGCCGTTGCCAGGTACGGAACAGCGAACCCACCGTCACCTGAGGCCAGCGCGATGTCCAGCCGCCCGTCCGAGAACGCGTACAGGTCCATCCGGCCGTCGAGGTTCGCGTCGCCCAGCTGAATCCCCAACGGCCCGGGCCGCCCGTTGGAACCCATGACACCGGAGGCGAAGCGCAGCGGGCCGAACGACCCGTCGCCGTTCCCCACCGCGGTCCACACCCCGTCCGGCCCGGCCCCCACCAGGTCCGCGAAGCCGTCGCCGGTGATGTCGGCGACCCAGCGCGGGTGCTTGCCGATCCGCCATCCGGAGTTGTGGCCGTAGCCCGACAGGACGCGCTTGGCAGGCGTGAACTTGCCGCCTCCCAACGCGATCGACGTGTACACGCCGTCCTCGCCGAACCCGACGACGTCCGCCTTGCCGTCGCGCGTGACATCGGCCAGCACCCGCAGGTGCTTCTCGGTCCGCCACCCCTGGTCGTACCCGAACGCCCCCAGCACGTACGTCGCAGACGAAGCGGGCCCCGCCGCGGCCGGCACCGCGGGCACCAGGCCCACGAGCGCCAGCACGACGGCGCCCAGCGCACGTCTCCACGCATTGCGTCTCAAAGCATTGCCCCCTAAAGCAATTCAACCCCTCGAAGCTTCACGACCTGAGGCGTTCCACCCCGTTCCACGCCCGTTCCACGCGTCTGCTTGGGTGTGCGGCGTGACGCCCGAGTCGTTGTTGGCAGCAGGCACGCGAGCCCTGGCGCGGCACGGGGACCTGCGCACCAGCCGCGAACACTTCGCGCAGGCCTACGAAGCCGCCCAACGCGCCGGTGACGTGCACACGCTCGTGGCGGCAGCACTCGGCGCCGGCGGCGTGTGGGTGCACGAACACCGCACCGCGGCCGAGGCGGAACTCGTGCGGTCGAGGATCAAGCACGCGCTGACCCTGGTGGAACCGAGGTCGGACCTCGCACTACGACTGCGACTCAGGCTCACCGCCGAGAGCGACTACCAGGCCAACGAGCACGCGAACATCCTCGAACTCCTCGACGAGGCCAGGAAAGCCGCCGACCCGGTGGTGCGGGTCGAAGCGCTGAGCCTCGCGCACCACTGCGTCCTCGGACCGGATCATGTGGACCTCCGCAAGGAGCTCGCCGCCGAGATGATCGGCGAGAGCCTGCGAGAACAACACAGTGGACGCCGCGGCGACCTCATGATGGCGTTGCTGTGGCAGGTGGTCGACCACTTCCTCGACGCCGACCCGCACGCCGTGCGCCGCCTCACCGATCTGCAGGAACGGCTCAAGCACGAGGACCACCTGGCCGTGCGGTTCGTGGTGAGCGCGGTCGAGGTGATGCTCGCGATCAGGGACGGCCGGTTCGACGAGGCCGAGCAGCTGGCCGGGGCGAGCGCGCAGCTCGGCGCCGAGGCCGGCGACGTCGACGCGACCGCCTGGTACGGCGCGCAGATCTGCGCGATCCGCTGGTACCAGGGCCGCACGGCGGAGCTGTTCCCGTTGCTGGACCACCTGGTGCACTCGCCGACGCTCAGCACCGTCGACAACTCGTTCTTCAGCGCTCTCGCCGTCGCCGCGGCGCTTTCCGGCGACCGGCGCAAGGCCCAGGGCGCGCTCGCGATGCTGTGCCGGCGCGGGCTCGGCGCGCTCCCCCGCTCCAGCACGTGGCTCGTCACGATGAGCGGGGTCGCGGACGCCGCGCACCTGCTCGACGACGCCGAGGCCGCGCGTGAGGTCTACGAGATCCTGCTGCCGTTCGCGCGGCTGCCGCTGATGGCGAGCCTCGCCGTCACGTGCTTCGGTTCGGCGCGGCATCCGCTCGGGCTGGCGGCGCTGACGTTCGGCGACGTCGAGCTGGCGCTCACCCACCTCAAAGCCGCGATCCGGGACAACCAGGCGCTCGGGCACTGGCCCGCCGCCCTGTCGTCACGCCGCAAGTACGCCGAGGCGCTGGAACGGGCGGGCGAGGTCGACGAGGCACGCCGCCAGCTCACGACGTGCGCGCAAGAAGCCGCCGCGCTGGGCATGAGCACACCGCCGGACGTGGACCTCGCGGTGCGGCGCGAAGGCAGGAAGTGGCTCGTGCGGCTCGGCGGCCGCAGCGTCCTGGTGGACGGCGGCATCGGCATGGCCCACCTCGCCGTGCTCGCCGCGAACCCCGGCCGGGAGATCGACGCGGCCGAGCTCGTCGCCGGTACGAACGCGCTCACCGAAGAGGTGACCGCCCAGGATCAGCTCGACCCGGAAGCGTTGCGGCAGTACCGGAGCAGGCTCGCCGGCCTGCGCGGCCGCGACCTGACCGACGCCGAGCAGGCCGAGCACGACTGGCTCGCCGGGGAGATCGCCGCGGCCACCGGGCTGGGCGGCCGGTCCCGTTCGTTCTCCGACTCCGGCGAACGTGCCCGCATCGCCGTCGGCAAGGCGATCCGGCGGGCCGTGAGCGCGCTCTCGGCGGCCGACCCGGTGATCGGCGAGCACGTGCGCGACCACGTCCGGACGGGCCGCCGCTGCAGCTACACGCCGATCCGGTGAATCCCGGCCGCCAGCCCCGATCTCCGGCGATACTGCTCGGGTGATCACGCCCGAATATCTCCTGTCGCCGCGTGAGTTCGAGGTCCTGTGGCGGACGCTCCGACTCGGCCGGCTGCCCTACCCGCTCGACGTGCCCAGCGAGGGCGAGACCGAGCAGGAGCTCAAGGCTCTGCAGCAGAAAACCATCGCCGGCCTGCGCGACCGCGGCCTGGCCGACGACCCCCGGCTGGAAGACCTGCTGCGGCTGCTGGACGACCACGTGGTGGCCGTGGACGCGGTGCTCGGGCTCGACCGGACCGTGCGAGCGCTGGCCGCGTCCAGCGGTGACCAGGCCGTGCTCGCGATCATCGACGGCGACGCTATCGGCCTGCTGGAGATCAGGCCCACCGGGCTGGCGCGCGAGATCGTCCGGGTGCTGCCAGAAGGGGAACCCGGTCCTGGCAACGCGTTGTCCGTGCGGGCGGAGACGTTGCAGCAGGCCGCCGCGCTCCAGGAAGCCGAGCACGAGGAGGAGTCGGAGGACCCGTGGGGCGCCGCCGACGAGGAGATGGACGACCGGGCCGCGCTGCAGCAGGCCGGAGTCTCCTCCCAGGACGCCAAACAACTGGGTGAGCTCGCCGCGAACCGCGTGGCGGGCGGCCAGTTCGGCGTGACGCGCGGCCGGGAACGCGCGGACGTGGTGATCAACTGGTTCGACACGCACCAGGGCCGTTACCTCGTGGTCAACTCCGACGGCTGGCTGAGCCTTTCCCCGGCCGACAACGACCGCATCGCCACTCGGATCGGCGCCGTGCTGGCATGAATTGATCATCGATGAAAACGGGCGGACACGGGGTGTTCGCCCGTTTTTTCGGCTCCCTCAAAGACCATCCGATCCGGTGATGCCCGAGCGTTGCGTAATCGAGATCAAGAAGAGCCTATGCGGCCTTCGAGGCCACTGTGATTTGAGCCACACTCACCCCTGGTCAAGGCCCGTTCCAGTGATGTGAACAGAGATCCGGAGCCCGAATGGGCAGTTAGCCGAGAGCGCTCCCACAACCAGGGCAAACGATCTTCCTGATCATCGGCCGTTCACCTGGTGGTGGCCCGTTTCGCTGCGTGGCAACACATTGTGAACACGAGTCTCAATTGGTTACACGCGGGTTGGAAATGAGGCGATGTCCGAAAAGGTACTTGATACTGCACGTATGTACATCGTCGGTGACAACGACGCTGTCCCGCTGAAGGACACCGTCACCTCGGGAGAGGTGCAACTCGACCCGGCCGCGGGCGAGGAGCTCCGCAAGCAGTTCCAGGCCCAGATCGACCAGGTCGACTCGTGGCTCGAACGCGCCAACCACAGCATCGCCCGTCCGGCACCGCTGGGCGCCAACCCGGTCGGCGACAAGATGCGCGACAAGTTCACCCAGCGGGCCGAGGGTGAACCGTACTCGTTCGTCAGCGTCATGACCGCGTACCGCACGGTGCTGGAGCAGACGAAGAACTCGATCGTCGAGGCGATCGAGAACTTCAACCGCCTCGATGAGGAACACCAGGCCGAACTGAAGAAGATCATGAACAGCTGATCCAGCTGATCCCGTCGAAGCGAGAGGCGAGCCGGTCATGCCCCCCGAGACCGACCCGAGCGAGTTCGAGAACAAGCCGGTCCTGACGGACCCCCAGAACTGGGCGTCACGCTCGCACCAAGAGCTCTACGCCGCTGTGCACAACAACAACGACCCCGGCCAGGCCGGCCAGATCAGCTCCGACTGGGGCAAGTACGGCTCGGAGCTCACCGAGGCCTCGCGCACCATCAACGCGGTGATCGCCGCGTCGGAGTCCAAGTGGACGGGTGCCGCCGCCGAGGCCGCGCGGGACGCGATGAAGAAGCTCGGGACGTGGGTCGACGAGACGGCGAAGACCGCCGTCGAAGTCGGCAACAAGGTCGCCGACCAGGGCCGGGTCATGGAAGCCGCCCGCGCGCAGATGCCCGCGCCGGTCCAGTTCGACTGGAACAAGGCGGCGGCCGCGCTGTCGCAGCCGGGCACGCCCGCGTTCGTGCTGGCCTCCGCGGACATCGCGGTCGCCAACGCCGCCTCGCGCGCGGCGCACGACCAGGCGGTCAACGTCATGACCACCATGGAGAGCAACTCCCGGCAGATCGACACGTCGACGCCGACCTTCAAGCCGCCGTTCAACCCGAACACCGGCCAGGTCGAGGAGCCGGTGATGGCGATGCAGCGCATGTCCGGCGCTCCCACGCTCAACGGTGGCGTGGACGGCCTGATGTCGACGCAGGCGGCCGGTGGCGCCGTGGCCGCTCCGCCGAGCCCGTCCGGTGCGAACGCCGGTGGCGGCGGTGGCGGTGCCGCCAACGCGCCCGCCGCTCCCGCGGCCTACACGCCATCGGCTCCCGGCTACACCCCGTCCGCGAACACCGGTGGTGGCGGTGGTGGCTACACCCCGCAGAACCCGAACTACAACCCCAGCAACACGAACGTGGCCGCCGCGACGTACACGCCGTCCGCTCCGGGCTACACGCCGCAGTTCGGACCCGGCAGCACGAACACCGGTGGTGGCGGTGGCGGCAGCAACTACACGCCGCAGTTCGGACCCGGTGGCACGCCCTACCTCGGCGGGCCGGGTCAGGGCGGGAACACGCCCCGCGGTGGCGCGAACGTCCCGAAGATCCCCGTGGTCGGCAAGGACATCCCGAACCCGAACTACAACCCGCAGAACCCGAACGCGCCCAAGGGCATGACGCCCGGTGGCATGCCCGGTGGCGGCGGTGGCGGCGGCGGGGCCGGCATGAAGCCCGGTGCGATGCCGAACTTCGGCGCGGCCGGCGGTGGCGCGGGCGGCTTCGGCGGCGGACCCGGCGGCGCGGCGGGTGGCGGTGGCTCGATGCAGCCCGGCGGCACGGCCGGTGTGCAGGGCCGCGCGGGCGGAATGCCGATGGGCATGACGGGTCCCGGTGGCGCGACCGCGGCGGGTGCCGGCGCGGGTGCGGGCGCTCCCATGGGTGGTGCTCCCGGTGCCGGCGGCAAGGGCGAGGACGACAAGGAACACCGTTCCGCCAGCTACATCATGGGCGGCGACCTGTTCGAGATCCCCGGCGAGAACCTGCCCCCGTCGGTCATCGGCGGCGCGAAGGTCAAGAAGCCGAAGGGGACTGACGCGTCGTGATCAACCCCGAGTTCCTGCTGTCGCCGCGCGAGTTCGACGTGCTGTGGCACGAGCTGCGGCTCGGCAGGATGCCCTACCCGCTCGACGTGCCGAGCGAGGGCGAGACCGAGCAGGACCGGCGGGTCCTGCGCGAGAAGACGCTCGACGACCTGCGTGAGCGCGGCCTGGTGGACAACGATCGGCTGGAGGAGTTCCTGCGGCTGCTCGACGACCACGAGGTGTCCGTGGACGCCGTCGCGGGACTCGACCGGACGGTGCGGGCGCTCGCGGTCTCCGGCCGTGACCGGGCGGTGCTGGCGATCATCGACGGCGACCGGGTCGGTCTGCTGGCGATCCGGGAGACCGGCATCGCCCGCGAGATCGTGCGGGTGCTGCCCGACGGCGAGCCCGGCCCCGGCACCGCGGTGAACGTGCGGGTCGAGGCGTTGCGCGATGCCGTCGCGATCCAGGAGGCGGAGGAGTCCGAGGACTCCGGCGACTTCTGGGGCGCGGCCGACGAGGTGGACGACCGGGCCGCGCTGCAGCAGGCCGGTCTGTCCACTCAGGACGCGAAGCAGTTCGGTGAGCTCGCTTCGAACCGCATCGCGGGCGGCCAGTTCGGCGTCACCCGCGGCCAGGAGCGGTCGGGTGTCGTGATCAACTGGTTCGACACCCACCAGGGCCGCTACCTGATGGTCAACTCGGACGGCTGGCTGAGCCTTTCGCCGACCGACAACGACCGCATCGCCACCCGAATCGACGCCGTGCTCGCCTGAGAGCGCTCCCCGTTGAACCATCGCCGCCGGAGGACCGTGTGAATCCCGCGAACCCCACCCAGTGGGTCGAAGAGTACGAGGCCAAGCTGGCCGACCTGAAGAAGAAGTCGGAGGACCTGCAGGAGAACTTCGCGGCGTCCACCGCGACCGTGACGTCGAAGGACGGTGCGGTGACGGTGACCGTGGGCCCCAACGGCGGCCTGCAGAACCTGGTCCTCGGGCACCGCGCGGTCGAGCTGGGCGCGCCCCGGCTCACCGCGCTGATCCTGGAGACCGCGCGGCACGCCCAGAAGCAGGCGGCGGAGAAGGTCCTGGAGATCTTCAAGCCGCTGGGCGAGGGCACCGAGGCGTACCAGATGGTCTCGGACTCGATCCCGTCCGACGAGGAGCTCGACGAGACCGACGAGTACGACATCGACGACGAGCCGGAACCCACCCCGGCTCCCCCGCCGGTGGCCCAGCCCGCGGCGGCCCCGCAGCCGGCGCCCGTCCGCGGACGCCCGCGCCACGCGGACGATGACGACGACGACAACCAGCCCTGGTAAGGAACTGCGATGACCGCTCCGGAAACTCCACTCCCGTCTCCTCCCGGGATGAAGATCACCGAGGAGAACAAGCTCAAGGGCTCGTTGTTCATCGAGGCGTACGGCAGCCTCATCGACGGCATCGGCAAGGACGCGGAGTCCGAGACCGAGAAGGCGCTGGACATCACGTTCAACGCGATCGGTGCGGCCTCGGCCACGGTGATGCTCGCGATCGACCCGCTGGGCAGCATCATCGGCGCCGGCGTCGGCTGGCTGATCGAGCACGTGTCGTTCCTGCGTGACGCCCTCAACCAGCTGATGGGCAACCCGGAGGAGATCCAGGCCAACGTCGAGGCGACGAAGAAGCAGGCGGTCGACCTGCGCACGCTGGCCGAGGACCACAAGAACGGGCTGGCGACGTTCGACGGCTGGACCGGTCAGTCGTCCGAGCGCTTCAAGGCCTCGATGGACGGCATGTACCAGGAGCTCGACGACCTGGCCAACGCCGTCGAGAACAAGGCCAAGATCGTCGCGATCATGGGCATGCTGGTCACGGTGCTGCGCGACATCGTCCGCGACCTGATCGCCCAGCTGATCGGTGGCCTGATCGGCGGCGCGATCCTCGCCGCCGCCGCGATGATCCCGACCTTCGGCGCCTCGATCCCGGCCTTCATCGGCTTCGCGGTCGGCAAGGCGGTCGCACTGGGCGTCAACATCGCCTCCCGCGTCGCTCGGGTCGTCGCCGCCCTCGGCCGCCAGATGAAGCGGATCGGCGACCTCGACGACATCATGAAGAAGATCAGCAAGGGCTGGGAGCGCTTCGAGAACTCCGCCGACGTCGCCGAGATCTCCTACGAGGGCTGGAAGGCCCAGCGGGACGTGGGCAAGGACGTCGACGCGGCCCGTGGTGGCAGTGGTGGTGGCGGCGGCAACACGCCTCCCGGTGCTTCCGGTGGCAAGACGGCCCAGGACACGCTCGCGCAGGCCCGTGTGGGCACGGTGATGGACGCGGACGGCGGCAAGGCCGAGGCGCTCCGAGCCCAGGCCCACGTGGGCACGGTCATGGACGCCGACGGCGGCAAGGCCGAGGCGCTTCGAGCCCAGTCGGCGACCCCGATGCACATGGTGTCCGGCCGCACGGAGATGGACTCGCTCGCGCACCCCGTGGCACGCACGCAGATGGACGCGGCCGAGCCCATGCAAGCTCTCCGGCGGGTGGACGCCGCCGAGCCGATGCACGCAGTCCGGCCAACCCACATGGACGCAGCCGAGCCCATGCAGGCACTCCGACGCGTGGATGCCGCCGAACCCATGCAGGCACTCCGGCACGTAGACGCCGCCGAACCCATGCAACCGTTGCAGCGGATGGACGCCGTTCAGCCGGCCCACCTGACCATGCCCACGCGCATGGACGCCGTCGAACCGTTGCAGCCCATGCACCGGATGGACGCCGTCGAGCCCATGCAACCGTTGCAGCGCATGAGCGCGGTCGAGGCACCGATGGCTCCGACCCACATGAACGTGGCGTCGGACTCGACGATGACCTCCGGCGTCTCGATGACGTCGAGCGCGCCAGTGCACCACGACGCGCTGCAGCCGCGGGAGATGTACCTCACCGAGTCCACCCCGGCCGAGCCGGTGCAGTCAGTCGCGGCCTGGGACACCACGCCGCGGATGTCGCCCACGTTCGAGGCAGCCCAGCCGACGGAGAGCTACAACCCGCTGCAGGCCCGCACCGCCTACTCGAGCGTGGACGCCGTCCCCGCCGAGCCGGTGCAGTACGCGGCCGGCTACGAGGCGCCTGCCCAGTCCGGTGGTGCCCCGGTGCAGCCGACGCGGCCGACCGCCACCGAGCGCCCCACCAGGCAGTCGGGGCAGTAGCTCCTTCCCAGCCGGGATCCCGCCAACCCTGCTTGTTCTGACGCAGTACTGGAGATAAGCCGCTCATGGCCAAGGGGAACGTCAATCCCAACCCGTCGCCGTCGCCGAACCCCAACCCGGCGCCGAACCCGACGCCGTCTCCCTCGCCGACGGGGACGGGTGGGACCCCCGGGCCCACCGGCGTGGTGGTGCACTTCTCGACGCCCGCACCCGCTGCCGAGCTCCTGCGCGGCTCCTACGATCTGGTGGTGGGCGCGGACGGCGTCAACTCGC
>NZ_JBEXPJ010000247.1:0-10013 GCF_040611995.1 Lentzea sp. NPDC006480 | reverse complement strand
GTGACCGGTGGCGCGTTGCTCGCCGGGATCTTCGGGCACCCCGCCGCGTTGCTCGATACCCATGGCGGACCGATCCTTCGGCGTTGAAGTGTCGAAGCGCTTAAACAGATGGCGGCGAGATTAGTGACGCAGGTCGCATCGCACAAGCCCGTTGACAGCAGAAACCCCTGCATGCCAGTGTCGAAACGCTTCAACAAATGGTCTGAGCCGAGGGGTTGCCACGTGGTTCTCGAGTCCGCGCCCATCGCCGAGAGGCTGCCGTTCCGCGACCCCGGACTGCCGCAGCGCTTGCGCATCGACGACCTGCTCGGGCGGCTGACGCTCGACGAGCGGCTGGCGATGCTGCACCAGTACTCGCCGGCCGTCCCGCGCCTCGGCATCGCCGCGTTCCGCACCGGGACGGAGACGCTGCACGGCGTCGCCTGGCTCGGGGAGGCCACCGTGTTCCCCCAGGCCGTCGGGCTGGGCGCGAGCTGGGACGAGGAGCTGGTGCGCCGCGTCGCCGAGGCCACCTCGGTCGAGCTGCGGGCGTTCCACTACCACCGCCCGACCGCCGTCGGCACTGGCACCAACAGCCTGCAGGCGTGGGCGCCGGTGCTGAACCTGCTGCGCGACCCGCGCTGGGGCCGCAACGAGGAGGGCTACTCCGAGGACCCGCTGCACACCGCGCGCCTCGGGGTGGCGTTCTGCCGCGGCCTGGCGGGCGAGCACGACCGGTTCCTGCGCTCGGCCCCGGTGCTCAAGCACTTCCTGGCCTACAACAACGAGAACGATCGCTGCGTCACGTCGTCCGGCGTGCGTCCGCGCGTGCTGCAGGAGTACGACCTCGCGGCCTTCCGCCCCGTGGTCGCCTCCGGTGCCGCCACCGGCGCCATGGCCGGCTACAACCTGGTCAACGGGCGCCCCTGTCACGTGAGTCCGCTCATCGAGACGGAACTTCGCCGCTGGGCCGAGGCCACCGGCCACGAGCTGTTCGTGGTCAGCGACGCCGAGGCACCGTCCAACCTGGTCGATCCGGAGCACTACTTCGACGACCACGCCGAGTCCCACGCCGCCGCGCTCAAAGCAGGCATCGACAGCTTCACCGACCACGGCGAGGACAGCGCCACGCCGGTCGGCCGGCTGCGCGAGGCGCTCGACCGCGGCCTGATCGATGAGTCCGATGTGGACAAAGCGGTGCGCAGGCAGCTGGAGATCCGGCTCCGTCTCGGTGAGTTCGACCCCGGCCTCGACCCCTACGCCGCCATCGGCCCCGAGGTCATCGACTGCGCCGAGCACCGCGCGCTCGCCCGGCAGGCCGCGACCGAGTCGGTGGTGTTGTTGCGCAACACCGGTTTGCTGCCGTTGGCGCGCGACCGGCGGGTCGCCGTCATCGGGCCGCTGGCCGACACGCTGTGCGAGGACTGGTACAGCGGCACCCTGCCCTACCAGGTCACGATCGCCGGTGGGCTCGAAGCCGCTCTCGGTGAGGTCGTCGTGTCGGAGGGCCTGGACCGGATCGCGTTGCACTCCCGCACCAGCGGCGAGCTGCTGGGCAAGACCGCGTTCGACGTCGCCGACTGGGGCGACGGGGTGCTCACGCTGCGGTCCGTCGAGAACCGGCGGTACCTGAGCCTCAAGCGCGAGGACGGGTCGTTGACGACCGAGCAGCAGCAGATCAAGAGCTGGGACGTGGGCGAGACGTTCCGGCTCGTCCCCGCGGACGACTCCTTCTTGCTGCAGAACGTTCTCACGGGCCGGTACGCCGTCGTCGACCCCGTTGACGGCCGCGTGAGCGTCACCGCATCGAACGCTGAGTCCGCCGAACGCTGGCACCGCGAGCTGCTGCACGACGGCGCCGCGGAGGCGGTGGAGCTCGCGCGGTCGGCCGACGTCGCGGTGGTCGTGCTCGGCAACCACCCGCTCATCCACGGCCGCGAGACCGAGGACCGCACGGGCATCGCTCTCGCGGCCTCCCAGGACTCCTTGCTGCGCGCGGTCGCCGCCGTTCGCCCGGAGACCGCGCTGGTGGTCATGAGCAGCTACCCGTACGCCCTGGACTGGGCCGACGAGCACCTGCCCGCCGTGGTGTGGACCTCCCACGGCGGGCAGGAGACAGGCACCGCCCTCGCCTCGGTCCTGCTGGGCGACGCGGACCCCGCCGGGCGGCTCCCGCAGACCTGGTACCGGGGCGACGACGAGCTGCCGCACCCGCTCGACTACGACATCATCAAGGCGGGCTGGACGTACCAGTACCACCGGGCCGCGCCGCTGTACCCGTTCGGACACGGCCTGTCCTACACGGACTTCGCGTACAGCGAGCTGGAACTCTCCTCGGCCACGCTGGACGGCCCGGTCGACGTCTCCGTGACGCTCACCAACACTGGCGCTCGGATCGGCAGCGAGGTCGTCCAGCTCTACGTCCGCGCGCTGGACGCCCGCTACGAGGCGCCCCGGCTGCGGCTCGCCGACTTCCGCAAAGTCTCGCTCTCCCCTGCGGAAAGCCAGGTGCTGACGTTCCGGCTGGCCGGCTCGCAGCTCTCCCACTGGGACGTCGCGATCGGCGCCTTCACCGTCGACCCCGGTGCCTACGAGGTGGTGGTCGCCCGGTCCGCGGACGACGTCGTGCTCACCGCTCCGCTCACGGTGACCGGACCTGCTCCGGCACCTCGCGCCGGCGTCGATCACCGTGTTCTCGCCGTCGACTTCGACGACTACGAGAGCGCGACCCTCGTCGACGCCACCCGGACGACCGGCGACGCCGTCACCCCGGCCGGCGCCGGGCCCGCGACGCTGTGGTTCCGGTCGATCGACCTGTCCGGTGCCGTGCGGGTCGACGCCGATCTCGCGAGCGCCGATCCGGGCGGGCGCCTGGAGTTCTGGACGGACGAGGGGTTGCTGGCGTCGATCCCGGTGCCTGGCACCGGCAGCCGGTACACGTGGACGACCGCGTCCGCTGTGCTGGCGGCACCGCTCGCCGGGGTCCACGACCTGCGAGTGACCCTGCACGGCGCCTTCCGGCTGGCGGCCTTCCGCTTCTCGGCCGGCTGAGACCGGTGGCCCGCCTACCGGCGATGGCGGGCCACCACCCTTTCCCGTCCCCTCGAAGGAGTCTCGATGCCGTTGACGGACGCCCCTCTCGACGAGCTCATCGGCTATCGGCCGGAAATGCCCGCGCCGCAGGACTTCGACGACTTCTGGGACCGGACCCTCACCGAGGCGCGCGCCCTCGGCGGTGCGGTGAAAGCCGACCCGGTCACCGAGCGGCACCTGCTGCGCACCGTCGAGGTGGACGACATCCGCTTCCCCGGCTGGAACGGTGAACCGGTGGCGGCGTGGCTGGTGCGGCCGCGCGGCGCCGAGGGCCCGTTGCCGGTCGTCGTCACGTTCATCGGCTACAGCGGCGGCCGCGGTCTGCCCACCGACCACCTGCTGTGGTCCGCCGCCGGGTACGCCCAGCTCGTCGTCGACAGCCGCGGCCAGGGCCACGACACGCCCGACCGGGACGCGGGCGGCGGCACCCAGTGGGCCAAGGGCTTCATGACCCGCGGCATCGACTCCCCCGAGGACTACTACTACCGGCGGCTCATCACCGACTGCGTGCGCGCCGTCGACGCGGTCGTCGAACTGCCGGGTCTGGACCGCGAGCGGGTGATCGTCGCGGGCGGCAGCCAGGGCGGCGGGCTGACGATCGCCGTCGCCGGGCTGACCCGCGTCGCGGCGGCCCTGCCGGACGTGCCGTTCCTGTGCCACTTCCGGCGGGCGGCGGAGATCTGCGGCGAGGGCCCGTACCAGGAGCTCGCGGAGTACCTGCGCTGGCACAGCAGGCACCGCGTCGAGCCCACCTTCGCCACGCTGTCCTACTTCGACGGGGTCCACTTCGCTCAGCGGGCGACGGCGCCCGCGTTGTTCAGCGTCGGGCTGATGGACCCGATCTGCCCACCGTCCACTGTGTACGCCGCGTTCAACCACTACGGCGGCGAGGACCGGACCATGACCGTGTGGCCGTTCGCCGACCACGGCGGCGGGCACGGCTCGAACGCGGTCACACAGCTGGAGTGGTTGCGGGAGCGCGGTTTGCGGTGAGCGGGGTGCCGCCCGACGGACGGCACCCCGTTCGGTTGCCGTGGTGATCAGCCGACGGAGACGGAGTAACTGTTGGTCGTGAAGTTCAGCCCACCACTGGACGACGTGATCTCGTAACCGAACTGCACGGCGCCGACCGTGACGTCACCGAACCAGCCACGAGCGCGGATCCAGTTCATCACCGCCTTGACGTCGACCGAGCCGGACCCGGTGTTGGACGTCCGGACGAACGAGAACACCGCGTTCGAGCCGTTCGAACCGCGGTACACGTTCCAGCTGTGGCCACCGACCGTCGCCGACGCCTGCCAGGAGCCGATCGGGCCGACGTTGCCGACCTTGTTCATCCACAACATGATCTCGTAGGCGTTGTTGTCGGCCCAGATGTCGTAGGCGGTCGTGTAGGACCCGGCGTTCGGGTAGGAGACGTTGAAACCGCTCGACAGGCTCCCGAGCGAGCTGAGCCTGCGGTTCACGATCTTCTCCGAGTGCGGGTAGGACTTCACCCCGCCGGTGTTGGGCTGGTTCGACCAGACACCCCAGTTGCTGTAGGAGTTGGCCCAGATCGTCTGGGGGCCGGAACCGTTGCCCCACACGTTGTTGCGCACCGTGTAGCCACCGTTCGACCAGGTGCCCCACCGGTCCGACGAACTCCAGGCCGCGGCGAGAGCGGTACTGGTCCCGAGCGACACCGTGAGGACTGCCGCCATCGCGAGAATCAGCGCGCGCATGAGTTTGTGCATCGAGCTTCCCTTCCGCACATCGTTGAACGGAATCCGCGCCGCCCGGCGTCGAAGCGGTTCGAGAGCTCGAACGTAACATCGAACAAATCGAATACACCTGCGCAAAGTATTCGACTGCATTCGCGTCCGAAGTATCGTGAAATCGAACCGTTTCGACCGCAACCGGCGACGTGATTCGTCGAATGCCTCACGACGGTCGTTCGTCACAATCTTGACGATCGTCACCGATCTGAATACCTTCGGGCGGGCCCGGAATCCCTGACCGGAGGTCCACGATGACCACCCGCGCGACCCTCATGACACTCCTCAGCACCCTGATCCTCAGCGGCGCCCTGCTCGCGCCCCCGGCGACCGCCGCGTCCCTGGTGGAGGTGACCGGATTCGGGAACAACCCCGGCCGGATGCGCATGCACGTCTACGTGCCGGACACCCGCCCGGCCAAGCCCGCGATCGTGGTCGCCATGCACGGCTGCGGCGGCTCGGGTCCCGGCTTCTACGCGGGCAGCGAGTTCGCCTCGCTCGCCGGCAGGTACGGCTTCATCGTCATCTACCCGAGCGCACAACAGGAAGCCGGGTTCGGGAAGTGCTTCGACACCTGGTCCGACGCGGCGAAGCGGCGCGGCGGCGGCAGCGATCCCGTCTCGATCGTCTCGATGGTGACCTACGTCCAGCAGCGGTACGGCGGCGATCCGAACCGGGTGTTCGCCACCGGGTCGTCCTCCGGCGGCATGATGACCAACGAGATGCTCGCCCTCTACCCGGACGTCTTCAAGGCGGGTGCGGCGTTCATGGGCGTGCCGTTCAACTGCTTCGCGAACGCCGCCGACTTCCCGCCCGGTCGCAGCAAGTGCACGGGCGGCAGCATGAACCGCACGCCCCAGCAGTGGGGCGACGCCGTTCGTCAGGCCTACCCCGGCTACACCGGCCCACGCCCGCGAATGCAGCTGTGGCACGGCACCGCCGACACCCTCGTGCCGTACTCCTTGCTGCAGGAGGAGATCGAGCAGTGGACCGACGTGTCCGGCCTGAGCCAGGCACCGACGTCCACCGACACCCCGCGCCCCGGCTGGGACCGCCGCCGCTACGCCGGCAAGGTCGAGGCCTACAGCGTCCAGGGCGCCGGGCACAGCCTGCCGTCGGCGGGCATGGCCGCCTCCGCCCTCGAGTTCTTCGGCATCACCGGCCGGTGATCGGCGGCGCCGTGAACAGGCGCCCCGGCCTACCTCCATGAAGGGAACCTTCATCCCACCTGAGGTGGATGAAGGTTCCCTTCATCCCACCAGCCAGACCCTGGTTCTCTCGCAAAAGCCGTGCTTGCACACGCTCAATCAGCGATGGCGCCCCCGACAAGCACCGCGCCTGGTCGTGGAGGCGAAACGATGCGTGATCGACGAGGTGATCTACGGCCCGAGCGGACGCGCCTCACACTACGATGATCGCCATCAGTCGACGCGATCCGAAGGGCGGGCATGATCACGATCAAGGAGGTCGCCCGCCACGCCGGCGTGTCGATGAGCACGGTGTCCTATGTGCTCAGCGGTAAGAGGACCATCTCGGAGGAGACCAAACGCCGCGTCGAACGCAGCATTCTCGCCCTCGGCTACCAGCCGAACGCCGGTGCGCGTGCGCTCGCGTTGAACAGGGCGCGGGTGCTCGGCCTGGTCGTGCCGCTGCGATCCGGCGTGAACATGCCGGTCATCATGCAGTTCGTCGCGTCGATCGTCGCCGCCGCGCGCGACTACGAGTACGACGTGCTGTTGCTGACCAAGGAGTCCGGCCCGGACGAGGCCCATCGGGTCATTGCGCGGTCCATGGCGGACGCGATCATCATGATGGACGTGGAGAGCGCGGATCCGCGCGTGCCCGAACTGCGCGCCGTCGACGCGCCGGTGGTCCTGCTCGGCATGCCCGACGACCACGAGGGCCTGAGCTGCGTCGACCTCGACTTCACCACGGCGGGCAAGCAGATGGCGGGCCACCTGGCCGATCTCGGGCACCGTTCGATCGCGCTGATCGGCTCGCATCCCTCCGTGTACGACCGCGGCACCAGCTACGCCGCCCGGCTGCTGGCCGGGTTCAGGAGCGAGACCTCCAAGCGGAACCTGGCCGCGTCGGTGCACTCGTGCGCACCCGGTTACGCCTCGGTCGCGGCGTGCCTGGACGACGTGCTGCGCCCGGACCGCGGCACCACCGGCCTGGTCGTGCACAACGAGGCGATCCTCGGCCAGCTGCTGCTCGAACTGCGGCGCCGGTCGCTGGACGTGCCCGCCGACCTGTCGGTGATCACGCTGTGCCCGGACGACCTCGCGGAGAACCTGGCCGTTCCGCTCACCTCGATGACCGTTCCCGCCGAGGAGCTCGGTGGGATCGCGGTCGAGATGGTGATGGCCCGGCTCGCCCAGGAACACGCGCCGGAGGTGCGCCTCCTGCAACCACGGCTCACCGATCGCGGCAGCACCGCGGCTCGCTGACTCAGCTCGCCGCGACGATCCGCCACTGCTGGTTGGTGCTGCCGCTGTCGTTCCACTGCCCGAGGGACGCACTGGCTGACGTGCGGCCCATGCCGTCCAGGTAAAGGCCGGTGGCGCGGTTCCTGATTCGCACGTCGTTGCCCCTGGTCTTGCCCGTCACCACCAGCCACTGCTGGCTCGTGGCGGTGCTGCCCGCACGCTGGCTCACCTCGGCGCCGTTGGACGAACGACCGGCGCCGTCCAGGTAGAGGCCGGTGGCCGCGTTCCTGAGCCGGACCTGCGAGCCGGCGTTCTCGACGATCCACCGCTGGTTCGTGCTGGTACCGCCGGTGCCCTGGCCCGCGGCCGAGTCGGTGGCGCGGCCGAGGCCGTCGACGTACCAGCCGGTGCCGATGTTGCGGATCTCGACCGTGGTGCTGCCGCCGTCGCCCAGGCCCCAGGAGTAGCGCAGACGTTGCAGTCCCGACGGGTTCGTCAGCGACAGTGCGATGTTCTGGCCGCTGCCGGCCCTGGTCGTCAGGCTGTACCAGTCGCCGTCGCGCAGGCCGGGCCAGTACACGCCGCCCATCCCGAGCTCACGCAGCTTCGCGCTGACACCCCTGATGTAGTCGGCCATGTACGACCCACTGGGGATGCTGTAGTCGACGGGGTCGAAGTACACGCCGTTCTTGGTGCCCGGCCCCATCGCGCCGCCCCACTCGGTGGCGATGGTGCGGCTCGCGTAGCCGCCGATGTAGCTCGCGATGTGGTTCCCCCACTCGGTTTCGCTCTCGTAGCCCGCGAAGAACGAGTAGTCGTGCACCGCGAGCAGCGTGCCGTTCAGCCTGCTGTCGCCGCCGACCGCGGCGACGTTCTGGGCGAGACCGGCGCCGTCGAGCACCACCCTGCCGCGCGGCACGCCGGAGTACCTGGCGAGCCAGTCGTTGTACATCGTGTTGAGGTCGCCCGTGCTGTAGCCGTGCGGCTCGTTGATGACCTCGAAGTAGGCGTTCGGGTTTCCGCCGTACTTCGCGATCACCTTGTCCCACATCTGGTTGAACGCGGTCGTGTTCGGCGGCCGGCCGCCGGTGTAGGCCCAGTACGCGAAGATCACGTTGCCCTTGGTGAGCGCGGTGTCGAGCGCGCCGGTGTAGGTGCCCCAGTAGTTCGCCACGGTCGGCTCGTTGATCGGGACCCGCACCGTGTTGGCGCCGGTGATCGAGTACAGCTGACCGACGACCCGGTCCGCTACGACAGCTGCCGACGAGTAGGTGTCCGACGCGCTGAGCCCCGACGGGTAGAGCACCCCGTTGACGAAGTTGTCCCTCTGGTCGGCCCAGTTCACGCCCCTGAACTGGCTCGTGGAGGCCTGCGCGGGGGTCGAGACGCTCGTGACCAGGCCGGCGGCGAGCAGCACCGAGGCCAGCAGCCGCAATGCGGTAAGCGCTTTCCAACGAACACTCATCGGCTGCTCCACTGCAGTCAGTCACTCGTCGCGACCGGTCGGATGCGGGTAGTGCCCGGTGGCATGAGAGCAGTCAGGCGCAGAGGACGTCAAGAAGATGTGCATGCTTATTTTGCGCCTGGCTCAGCGGCCTGATCACCGCGCTGACCACGTTCGATTCCCGATCGATGGCTTGTCCTGGCCGTTCGACACGCATGTATCCTGATTCGACGATCCGAAAAGTCGTACTCATGAAGGAGTCGTCTCGGTGGATGCCGAAGCCGCACCTGTGTCCCCCGCCCCCTACCGGCCGGGCTACGAGCGGGTGGCCGAGCGGATCCTGCAGCTGATCGCCGAGCTGGAGCTGCGCCCCGGCGACCGGATGCCGACCGAGAACGAGCTCGCCGCGCAGATGGGCACCAGCCGCACGGTGGTGCGCGAGGCCGTGAAGATCCTCTCCGCACTGGGCCGCGTGCGCGCGCACAAGGGCCGCGGGCTCTACGTGGCCGACGACGAGGGGATGCTGGGCGCCCCGCGGCTGGGCGGTTTCTTCCTGCCCACCGACCTCGACCACGTCTACATGCTCTTCGAGTTCCGCCGGGTCCAGGAGACCGCGGCGGCACGGCATGCCGCGACCCGCGCCACCCCCGCTGAGCTGCGCGCCATCGCGGCCGCCGCCGAGCTGTGCCGGGAGGGGCACGCGACCGGGCAGGCGGCGCTGTTCGACCGCGGCGACGACGAGTTCCACCTGGCCGTCGCCGCCGCCTCGCACAACCAGTTCCTCGTCGCGGCGGTGCGCGAAGCCCGCCGCCTGCAGCGCCAGTCCAACATCATCGGGCTGCGGGGAGCGGTCGGCAGCCACACCGCGGAGGCGGTGGAGGAACACGCCGCGATCTACCGGGCGATCCGCGACGGCGACGAGGCCGCGGCCGCCGAAGCCGCGGCCGCGCACGTGGACCGGACCCTCGACGACTACCGCCGGGAGATCCAGCGCCGCGTCTTCGGCTGACCTGGACCGCCCTTCCGGATGTGTGCTACAAAACTTCCGATGTTCGGTGCGATGTATCGCACTGAACCGATGCACTGAAGCATCGAGGGAGCGACGCATGTCCGTCATCGCACGCATGCCTCTGCCGCACACCGAGATCGGGCGACCGGTCCCCCGCCGGCGAAGACACGACTTCGCCCAGGCCTTTCTTCTCGCGATGAACCTCTGACCTTCGTCGAAGCCCGCGTTCGACCAGCCCGCTTGTCCATTGTGGATGAACGGGTGAATTCCCTGTGCTCGAAGGAGTTCCTCAATGTCATCCCGAT
>NZ_JBEXPJ010000246.1:0-10333 GCF_040611995.1 Lentzea sp. NPDC006480 | reverse complement strand
GCGCGGCGACCGCGACCGCGGAGATGCCCGCGCCCAGCAGGAAGCTGCGGAACTCGGCCACCCCACTCAATCAGGCGACAGCGGCTTTCTCCGCGGCCTTGGTCCTGCGCGTGGCCGGGTCGACCAGCAGGCCGAACACCACGCCGAGTCCGACGTAGAGCGTGGCCAGCTGGGCGAGCGAGCTGAGGCGGAACTGCCACAGCACGGTCACCGGCATGTCCGCGGGAATCGTGTCCGGCGGCGCGGGGAAGGCCAGCAGCACCACCGCGACGGCCGCGACCACCGCGAGCAGCACCGCGGTGACCCGCACCGGCTGCGTCCGGGCCTGGAGCCGCTCGGCGAGCCAGCTCGCACCCCAGACGATCACCAGCCCGGCCACGACCACACCGAGGTACAGCGCGGTCCGGTAGTTCACCGTCTCCGGGTCGCCCACCGCGGGCGGGTTGGCCGGGTACTTGAGCCACGGCAGCAGCGCGACGGCACCGAACACCGCGGCACCGAGCGCGAGACTGCGGCTGAACGGCGGACGGTCGGCGAACCACCGCTTGGACAACGCGTAGGCCGTGGCGAACACGAGCCCGACCGCGATGCCGACGATGATCACGCCGAGCATGCCGCCCACGACCTGGGCGCTGCGGCTGACCAGCTCTTCCTCGCCGTGCGAGTGGCCTTCACCGGCAGCGGGTTCCCGAGCCTCCTCGACCGCGAGCGCGGCACGAATGGGGATCTCGGTCACCAGGAGTTGCACGAGCGCGGAGGCGACGCCGGCGATGGCGCCCGCCCCGATTCCGCGCAGCGCAAGGGACTTGTACGTCGTCATGTGCTTGATCTGCTGCTCAGCGGATCAGTGGCAGGGAACGCCGAGAGCGTGCCGGCCGTCGTGGAAGAACTCGTGCAGCATCTCGGAGCCCGCGCCGAGCGCGAGACCGTTCTCCTGCAGGACCAGGTAGGTGACGATCAGGCCGAGCAACGCGACTGCGAAGGCCCACTTGGGCACCTGAACTGCGGACAGACTTGCTGCGGGGCTCGTCATGACGGGCTCCTCCATACCTCGTGGAAGTCAACTCTCCTTGCGGCGCCGCAGCCGGTCTCCTGACTCCCGGATCACCGCCGTCCCCGCGTCTTCCCAGCGCCCAACGGGTGCCAGTGACGTGCTCGGCGGGGACAACTTCCCGGTCACAGTGGCGAGGACCGCGCCGGATTTCCACCGGCTTCCCGTCACTGCGGCGCGTGCACCGTAAGTTGAGTTGCCGGTTAAGCACAACCGGCCATAAGAGTTGTTGCGTTCCTCACTTCACGAGTGGACAGTCGCCGCACTTCCCACCAGCGGCTACCCGGTAGTAAAGACAACAGCTCCTGCGCAGGAACCCGAGCTCGCCGGGGATGCTCAGGAATTCCCCCGCCTGTTCGAACGGCGGCGCGCCCATCAGCCGGTTACCGCGAAGTTCCGCTTCCTCGGCCGTGAGCATGCGTGCGCGGACAACCATTTTGAGCGCACCCGCGATGTTCGACATCGCGTTGCCCCACAACAATCCGCTCGCCACCGGCGTGACGCGCTGGATCGCCGCCACCACGGGTTCGAGCGCTTCCGGCGCCGCCGGGCCGAGCTGCGGCAGGTCGATGCGGACGCTCAGGCCGTTCACCGGATGGTGTTGCCACCACAGGTTTTCCGGCCGGATGTCGATGGGGATGTCCGCCGCCGTGAGCGGGCTCAGCAACCGGGCGGTGTAGCTGAGGAAGAACAGGCTCGCGGCGACGCGTGGTTCCTCCGCTTTGTACCGGGTCGCGATGGCGTCGATGGTGGTTTTGAGCGCCGGGCCTTCCAGAAGTGCCGTTCCCGGGAGCCACGTTTCGTCCGGACGGCCCACGTCGAGAGCGAAGAACGGGTTGATGCCGCGCACTCTGCGCAACGCTTCGAGCACTTCGGCGAATTCCGACACGAAGTTCACGCTACTGGGTGTCCATGCAGGACAGATCACGTCCACGGCCTGGGACAGAACTGACCGCGGTGTGGACGCGGATGCGCGGGATGGGAGGATGTCACCCCGTGAAGACCTTCGACTCCCTGTTCGCAGAGCTGACCGAACGAGCCGCCACCAAGCCGGCGGGATCCGGCACCGTCGCAGCGCTCGAGGCCGGCGTCCATGCGCAGGGCAAGAAGGTCCTGGAGGAGGCGGGCGAGGTCTGGATCGCCGCCGAGTACGAGTCCGACGAGAAGCTCGCCGAAGAGATCTCGCAGCTGCTGTACCGCCTCCAGGTGATCATGCTGGGCCGCGGGCTCACCCTTGACGACGTCTACAAGTACCTCTGACGGAGACTTTCACATGCTGCGCGTTGCAGTCCCGAACAAGGGCGCGCTCGCCGAACGCGCCTCCGCCATGCTGACCGAGGCGGGCTACCGGCAGCGGCACGAGCCGCGCGACCTCACCGTGCTCGACCCGAACAACGACGTCGAGTTCTTCTTCTTGCGCCCCAAGGACATCGCGATCTACGTGGCGTCCGGCGACCTCGACCTCGGCATCACCGGCCGCGACCTGGCGGCCGACTCGGGTGCCGACGACAACGGCTCGTCGGTCGAGGAGCTGCTGGCGCTCGGCTTCGGCTCGTCGACCTTCCGCTACGCCGGGCCGGAAGGCACCGACTGGAAGGTCTCCGACCTCGAGGGCAAGCGCCTCGCCACGGCGTACCCGAAGCTCGTGAACCGCGACCTGCGGACTCGTGGCATCACCGCCCAGGTGATTCGCCTCGACGGCGCCGTGGAGATCTCGATCCAGCTCGGCGTGGCCGACCTGATCGCCGACGTCGTGGGCTCCGGCCGCACGCTGCGCCAGCACAACCTGGTGCCGTTCGGCGAGCCGATCTGCGAGTCCGAGGCGGTTCTCGTGCACCGCACGGGTTCCGAGCTGACCGCGGCCAAGAAGCAGCTGACGGCCCGCCTGCAGGGTGTCGTGTTCGCGCAGCAGTACCTGATGCTCGACTACGACTGCCCGCGCACGCTGCTGGAGAAGGCCGTCAGCCTGACGCCGGGCCTGGAGTCGCCGACCGTGGCGCCGCTGGCCGACGACAACTGGGTGGCCGTGCGCGCGATGGTGTCGCGCAAGGAGGCGAACCAGGTGATGGACGAGCTGGCCGCGATCGGTGCCAAGGCCGTGCTGGCCTCGGACATCAGGTTCTGCCGCCTGTGATCCTGGAGCACGCCGTCCTGGACGTGGTGGCGGGCCAGGAGACCGACTTCGAGTGGGCGTTCGGCGAGGCGCGGGAGCTGATCTCCGCCTCGCCGGGCTTCCTCGGCCTGGAGCTGCTGCGCTCGTTCGAGACGCCCGGCCGCTACCTGCTGCTGGTGCGGTGGGAGTCCATCGAGGCGCACACGGTCGGCTTCCGGCAGGGGCCCTCGTACCCGCGGTGGTCGGCGTTGCTGCACAAGTTCTACTCGCCGTTCCCGGTGGTGGAGCACTACGCGAGCGCGCTGAGCACCTCGGCGTCCGTCGTCTGATCGAACCGGTCGTACCAGCGGCTGACCGCGCCGAAGTGGCGTGGCACCAGGATGGCGACCACCGGTGTCGTGAAGATCCTGATCGAGTCCTTCGCGGCGACCGGGACGGCCAGGGTCAGGCTTTTGGGCTGGTGTTTCGCGACCCAGTGCAGGGCTGCCTTGGCCGTGACGCCGGTGGCCAGGCCGTCGTCGACGACGATGACGTCGCGGTCCTGGATGTCCGGTGGCGGCTTGTCCTTGCGGTACAGGTTCGTGCGCCGCGCGGCTTCTTCGCGTTCCCGGTCGCAGGTCGGCGCGAGCTGTTCCTCGGTGAGGTTCAGCGCACGGAGGACGCGCGGGTCGTAGATGGGCTCGCTGTCGGCCGTGACGGCGCCGACGCCGTACTCGGGGTGGCCGGGGGCGCCGATCTTGCGCGCCACCACGACGTCGAGCTCGGCCTGGAGCTCGTCCGCGACTTCTTTGGCCACCGGGACTCCGCCGCGCGGCAGGCCGAGGATCAGCGGTTCGTGCCAGGTGCGTGCCGCGAGTCGCGCCGCCAGTGCGCGGCCCGCTTCCCGCCGGTTCGCGAACCTCTTCACAGTCTCGTTGACGTTACGCCCTGATCAGGGCGTGCGGCGCGTCACGCTCCGACGGTGTAACGAAGCCGGGCGGCCCCGACGATCCCATTTCCGGTACCGATCAGTACCGTTTCTGGGGTTCTAGTGAAAGACCAGTTCATGCTCTCTGCGCAGCAACGCGCGACACCGACCTGGCGGCGGATCCTCGCCCCGGTCCTGGTCGTGCTCTCCCTGTTGACGTTCGTCCGGCCCGCGGCGGCCGACATCAGCTACCTGCGGGCGGCTCTCTACGCCTCGTGCGCCGACCAGGCGCCGGTGTACTCGGTCAAGGACAACGGCGACCTGTGGCTCACCACCCACACCGGCGCCCGTTCCGGCCGCAACACCTGGGGCACCGCGACCCAGATCGGCACCGGCTGGTTCGGCCGGGTGCTCGCGGCTCCCGGCGGTGTCCTGCACAGCATCGAGCCCGACGGCACGGTCAAGCGGTTCCGCTGGAACGGCGCCGGCTGGGACAACGGCACCGGCACGGTGACCGGCTCCGGCTGGGGCGCCTACGCGACCGGAGCCGGTCGCGACCGCGTCACCGTCGACTCCGACGGCGTGCTCTACCGCCTGGACGGCGGCCTGCTGGTGATGCACCGGTTCGACGGCACGCGGTGGTCCGAGGGCGAGATCATCGACGACGGCTGGGGCTCCTACACCTCCGTCGTCGCCGCGGGTTCCGGTGTGCTCTACACCCGCACGGCCGACGGCGCGGTGTTCCGGCACCACTTCGAGACCACGACGAACACGTGGTCGCAGCGTCACCTCAGGACGGGCCGCGACCTCGGCACCGGCCGCCTCTTCTCCGCCGGCGCGGACACCCTGTACCGGCTGACCGGCGCCGGTGACCTGGTGTGGCAGCGGTTCGTGCCGGCCAAGGGCGAGTGGGTGAGCACCGACCGCGCCGACGGCACGACGGTGGGCACCGGCTGGACCGGCCTGCGCGAGCTGGCTGTCGCGCCGGACACCTGCGCGCTGCGCAACCCGCTCAAGCCCGTGCACCAGCTCATGCAGCTCGGCATCGGCTCGATCACCGCGGGCGAGATCGTCACCACGATCAAGGCGGTGCTCGCCGAGACCGGTGTCAGCAACGCCCGGATGGGCGCCCTGGCGCAGGAGGTCGCGTCCTACGCGAAGGCCAACTGGCCCGCCGTCGAGCAGGCCAAGGCCGAGCTGGACGCCCTGCTGGCCGCGCCGAATCCGGACCAGGCGCTCGTCGCCGCCGCCGGCGCGAAGTTCGCCGCCGCGCAGGGCCTGGAACTGCCGCAGTACAAGGAGCTCAACGCGCTGCTGGAGAAGGCGCGCGCCGACGCGCCGAAGATCCGCCAGACGATCGACCAGTACCGCGGCTTCGTCACCGTGTTCGTCGACGAGGGCCGCAAGCTGATCGTGCTGCTGCGCGACACCGCGCAGTCGTTCCGCGAGATCCCGCCGTTCACCCTGCCCGCCGACTTCAAGGTCGACGTGGACGTCGCCGGTCTCGAGGCGATGGGCCGCGGGTGGGAGCAGATGAACGCCGACCTGACGCGGATGAACGAGTCGATCGACGCGTCGATGGCCCAGCTGAACGCCTCCATGGCGGCGTTCAACCGCGACATGGCGGACTTCAACCGCTCGATGACCGAGTTCAACGCGTCCATGCAGCGGTTCAGCTCCGGCACCTGGTGGCCGACCGGCGGCTTCAGCCTCAGCGGGCTCAAGTTCGACTTCGACCGCGTGTTCCCGACGGGGACGACGCAGGAGCAGCGCGACGCGACCGACCGCAAGGTGGCCGCGCTGGTCGGCTTCATCCCCTACGTCGGCAGCGGCAAGGGCATCGCGGACGCCATCACCGGTCGCGACACCATGACCGGCGAGCGGCTCGGCGGTCTCGACCGCGCGCTCAACATGCTGCCGATGCTGCGGCCGGTCAAGGAGCTGATGAAGGGCTCCGACGCGATCAACTCGGCGGAGCGCCTGCACGACGGTTCCCGCGGCACCGGCAACGTCGTCGACGGCGTGCGGCTCAACGCCCGGCTCGCGGGCGAGGAGATCGCGAACGGGCACGCCTACCAGAAGCACGTCGTCGAACAGGGCGAGTTCCCCGGTGTGCGCACGCGCGCCGAGTTCGCCCAGCTGGTGGAGAACACCATCGTCCGCGGCGAGATGCGCCCGTTGAACAACAACCGATTGGCCTACTGGTACAACGGGATGGTCGTCATCAGGAGCCCTAGGGCCGCCGACGGCGGCACGGCGTTCGCGCCGAGGGACGGCTACAACTACTTCCTGACCGTCCCGTGATGAGGGAGAGCAACGTGGAAATGGTCCATTCCGATGACGAGGGCCTCACTTTGTCGCTGACGAAGGAGGAGTTCTTCACCTTGATCGGGTCGATCAACGAAGCACTGGAACTCGTGGACGACTGGGAGTTCGAGACGCGGGTCGGCGTGGCACGCGACTTCGCCGTCGCGCTCAGGTCGACCATGAGCGACCTCGCTCACGGGCTCTGACGTCGTGGGGCGTCCACATCGGACGCCCCACCCGTCAGGCTCGCTCGCGCACGAACAGCGCTTGTGCCGTGGTGCCCACGGGTCCCTCGACGTCGTGCACGGTGCTCGTCGCGAGCCCGACCCCGTCCGGCCCGATGGTCGTCCGCGCGTCCATGCCCACCCACTCGCCGACGGGCTGGCGGTGCAGGTGCACGGTCAGGTCGGTGTTGATCGCGTACCACTTGCGAATGTCCACACGGGACGAAACACCGCTCGCGGAGTCGACCACGGAGAACACGCGCTCCAGCGGCGTCGGCTCGAAGCCCTCCACCACCGCCACGCGCGGCCGGGCCCACACCTTCGCGTCGCCCGGCGTGAAGATGCCGCCCGACACCGACAGCCACTCGACGGCGGCGAGGTAGCCGCCCGACCAGAAGTCCGGGATCTCCATCGGCACGGCCGAAGCGGGCGGCGCCATCGCCGCGACCTCACCACCGGCGACGGCTGTGGTGTCCGAACCGACGATGTGCCACGCACGCGCGGTCAGCACCGCGCGACCTTCGAAGGACAAGGCGGCCGCCAGCAGTTCCACCGAGCGGCCGGGGCGTTCGACCGAAGTGGACACCGTCAGGTCGGCGACCGGCACCGGGCCGAGCACCTCGAACGTCACGCGGGACAGCGTTGGCCGCAGGGCGAGCAACGAGCGCACCAGCAGAGCCGAGGGCGGCCCCAGGTGCTGGCTGTCCGGGCCCCACGGGCCGACGGTGTGCTCGGTCGAGCGGAAGACCCCGTCGGACACGGGGAGGTAGAAAGCGGTCATCAGTCGCGGTCCTGGAGAGGCTCGGTGTCGTCCGGCTCCGGCCAGCCGGGGTAGGGCGGCGGGGTGCCGTCGAACGCCGGGCAGAACGCCTTGTGGTCGCAGTAGTCGCACAGGCGGCTGGGGGACGGGCGGAAGTCGCCGGTCGGGGCCGCGCGCATGATGGCCTGCCAGATGGCGTCGAGGGTGCGTTCGAAGCGGGAGAGCTCGGCCTCGTCCGGGGTGTAGGCGAGCGCCTGGCGGTCGGCCAGGTACATCAGCCGCAGCTGGCGCGGGACCACGCCGCGCAGCTTCCACAGCACCAGGGCGTAGAACTTCATCTGGAACAACGCCTTCGCCTCGCCCACCTCGCGCGGGGCGGCGCCGGTCTTGTAGTCCACGACCCGGATCTCACCCGTCGGGGCGACGTCCACGCGGTCGATGTAGCCGCGCAGCAGCACGCCGGACGGGAGCTCGGACTCGACGAGCAGCTCGCGGGCCTCCGGTTCGAGGCGGCGCGGATCCTCCAGGCCGAAGTAGCCGTCCAGCAACGCCGTCGCGGACTGCAGCCACTGCGCCTCCTCGTCGCTGCCCTCGGTCGCGAACAACGAGGAGAACTCCGGGCGTTCGGCCTTCACGCGCTCCCAGGCCGGCACGATCATCGAGCGGGCGCGGTCCGGGACGCGCTCCACGGCGGGCAGGGCGAAGAGATCTTCGAGGACGGCGTGCACCACCGTGCCGCGCACCTGGGCCTTCGTCGGCTTCTCCGGCAGGCGGTCGACCGCGCGGAACCGGTAGAGCAGCGGGCACTGCTTGAAGTCCCCGGCTCGTGAGGGCGACAGGGCCGGCCTGCGCAACGTGGTGCTCATGGTTCGAACCCTAGGACAGGGGTCTGACAATTCCGCTGCCCGCTCCCACCCCTGTGCCATGAACGGCGCTTTCACGGCACAGGTACACCGCGAGATCACACTCACGGCTCTACAGTGCACCCGTGGCCGCGCGGATCAGTGAGCGAGAGGGCGGCCTGCTGCTGTTCCGGGTGGCGGGCATCCCCGTGCTGCTCGCGCCGTCGTGGTGGATCGGGTCCGCGATCGTGGTGGCCTTCTACGCACCGCTGGTCGACGACCTCGCGCCCGGCACCCCGCCCGGCGTCGGCCTGCTGCTGGCCGCGCTCTTCGCGGTCTTCCTCGGCCTCTCCGTGCTCGCCCACGAGCTTGGCCACTGCGTCGCGGCGCTCAGACTTGGTCTGCCGGTCAGAAGACTGCGGCTGTACCTGCTGGGCGGCCTGTCCGAGATCATGCGCACGCCTGGCAAACCCAGCCACGAAGGCCTGGTCGCGGGAGCCGGCCCGATCGTGTCGGTGGCGCTGGCGGTCGTCTTCGGCATCGGCGCGTTCGTGATGGAACCCGGCGATGTCGTGTGGGTGCTGGTCTTCCAGGTCGCCGCGGCCAACGTCGCCGTCGCCGTCTTCAACCTCCTGCCCGGCCTTCCGCTCGACGGCGGCCGGATCGTCAGAGCGGGCGTGTGGGCCGCCACCGGGCAAAGGGCGATGGGCACGCGTGTCGCCGTGGTCGGTGGTTTCGCCGTGGCGATCGCACTGGTGGCGTGGGCGCTGTACGGCGTCGCGGAAGGCGCGGAAGACCGTTGGCTGCGTCTCGGCGTGTGCGTGCTCACGGCGTGGGTCGTCGTCGCCGGCGCGAGGAGCGAGCTCGCCAGCGAACGCCGCCGCACGTGGCCCGCCGGAGTGACCCTCAGCGACCTGATCCTGCCGGTGCTGCAACTCCCGGCGGAAAGCCCTGTCGCGGACGCGCTGAGCACCTCGGCGGGGCGTGGCGTGGTGCTCGTTCGCGCGGACGGCGTCGCGGCCGGCCTGCTCGACACCGAGGCGGCGCGGAAGCTCGCCGCCGCAAGCCCGTTCGCCCCCGCGGAGATGGCCGCCGAGCCGATCCTGCCCGAGACCGTGCTGCTCGCCGACGAGCCCGGTGAGGAGATCGTCGAACGCGTCCAGGGCACGGCCGCGTGGCAGTTCCTCGTCGTGGATCTGGAAGGCCGGCCGGCGGGCGTGCTGCGCAGGGAGGACCTGCGTGCGGCCATTGAGAAGGGCGTTTGACACCATTGCGCGGTGATTAGCGCAAGTGGACCGTTCCAGCCGGGTGACCGGGTTCAGCTGACCGACCCCAAGGGCCGGCACTACACGGTCGTTCTCGAGTCCGGCAAGGAGTACCACACCCACCGCGGCGCCATCCCGCACGACCTGCTCATCGGGCAGCCGGAGGGCTCCGTCGTGCAGTCGGTGGGCGGCACGAACTTCCTGGCGCTGCGCCCGCTGCTGCCGGACTACGTGCTGTCGATGCCGCGGGGCGCGCAGGTGATCTACCCCAAGGACGCCGCGCAGATCGTCATGTACGGCGACATCTTCCCGGGCGCGCGCGTGCTGGAGGCCGGCGCGGGCTCCGGCGCGTTGTCGTGCTCGCTGCTGCGCGCGGTGGGGGAGAAGGGCAGCGTCCAGTCGTACGAGGTGCGTGACGACCACGCGGTGCACGCGATCCGCAACGTGGAGACGTTCTTCGGCGAGCGCCCCGGCAACTGGTCGATCACGGTCGACGACGTGAAGAACCACGAGGGCGAGGTCGACCGGGTCATCCTCGACATGCTCTCGCCGTGGGAGGTCCTGCCCACGATCTCCAAGAACCTCATCCCGGGCGGCGTTCTCGTCGTGTACGTCGCCACCACCACGCAGCTCTCCGTCGTCACGGAGGCGCTGCGGGAGATGACGTGCTGGACCGAGCCCCACGCGTGGGAGACGCTCGTCCGCCCGTGGCACGTCGTCGGCCTCGCGGTGCGGCCGGAGCACCGGATGATCGCGCACACGGCGTTCCTGCTGACCACGCGCAAGCTCGCGGACGGCGTGACGGCGCCGAAGCCGCAGCGCCGCCCCAGCAAGGGCTGAGACACGCGCAAGGGCCCGCACTTC
>NZ_JBEXPJ010000245.1:0-10635 GCF_040611995.1 Lentzea sp. NPDC006480 | reverse complement strand
GTCGATCTTGCGAGCCCGGAATCGTCAGACCCTCGTGGGACGCTTGGAGTGGGGACCTCGGACTCCCCCCGGGGCCCCCAGTCGGGATCGATTCCGTTGGTCGTGTCGGCGCGGTCGGCCGGGGCGCTGGCCGGGCAGGTCGAGCGGATCAAGGCCTGGCCTGGGGACGCGGCGGACATCGCGTTCTCGTTGCTGACCACGCGCGGGGTGTTCGATCACCGGGCCGTGGTGCTCGACGGCGAGGTGCTGGCGTCCGGGGTGGCGAAGGCCGGGGAACTGGCGTTCCTGTTCAGCGGGCAGGGCTCGCAGCGGGTGGGGATGGGGCGCGGGCTGTATGAAGCGTTCCCGGTGTTCGCTGAGGCGCTCGACGCCGTGCTCGCCAACCTCGACCCCGCCGTTCGCGAGGTCATGTGGGGGAGTGACCAGGAGGCGCTGAACCAGACCGGGTACACGCAGCCCGCGTTGTTCGCGTTCCAGGTGGCGCTGTACCGGTTGTTCGAGTTCTACGGCGTGAAGCCCGACCACATCGCCGGTCACTCGATCGGTGAGATCGCGGCCGCGCATGTCGCCGGTGTGTTCAGCCTTGAGGACGCCTGTCAACTCGTGACGGCGCGTGCGTCGCTCATGCAGGCGTTGCCGGCCGGGGGCGCCATGGTGTCGGTGGTCGCGTCCGAGAAGAAGGTCCGTGAGCATCTGACCGATGGCGTGTCCATCGCGGTGGTCAACGGCCCTCGGTCGGTGGTGATCGCCGGTGTCGAAGAAGAAGTGCTCGCCATCGCCGCGAAGTGGAAGAACAAGCGGTTGAAGGTCTCGCACGCGTTCCACTCGCCGTTGATGGAGCCGATGCTGGCGGACTTCCGCGAGGCGATCAGCGGGCTGACGTTCAACGAGCCGCTTGTCCGCATGTCAACATCCGGACAAGTGAACAACGTCGACTACTGGGTCGACCACGTGCGCGACACCGTGCGGTTCCACGACAACGTCACCGCGCTGGGCGACGTGAAGTTCGTCGAGGTCGGACCCGATGGGGTGCTGTCCGCGATGGTGGACGGCTGCGTGCCCGCGGTCCGGCGCAGCGGTGACGAAGTCAAGTCGATGTTGACTGCGTTGAGTCGAATCAATGTTGACGGCGTCAATGTTGATTGGAAAAAGTTCTGTCAACATGGCCGCAAGGTCGACCTGCCGACGTACGCGTTCGAGCAGCAGCGGTTCTGGCCCGAGGTGTCGACCAAGTCGGACGTCCGGTCGGCTGGGCTTGGCGCCGTTGAGCACCCGCTGCTCGGGGCCGCCGTCGAGCTGGCCGGAGGCGAGGGCCTGCTGTTCACGAGCAGGCTGTCGCTGCGGACCCATCCGTGGCTGCGGGACCACTCGCTGCACGGCAAGGTGCTCGTGCCCGGCGCGGCTCTCGTCGAGCTCGCGCTGAGGGCCGCGGACGAGGTGGGGCTCGACCGTGTCGACGAGCTGACGATCGCGGCGCCGCTGGCGCTGCCCGAGTCCGGTGCCGTGCAGGTGCAGATCCGCGTGGGAGCGGAGGGCGAGCGCCGCTCGGTGGCGATGCACAGCCGTCCCGAGGACAGCGATCTGCCGTGGACCGAGCACGCTGCCGGATTCTTGGCGAGTGGCACGCCGGTCGCGGACTTCGACGCGACCGCGTGGCCACCTGCTGGCGCTGAGGCGGTGTCGGTCGAGGGTGCTTACGAGATGTTCGCGGAGCTCGGTTTCGACTACGGGCACGCGTTCCAGGGGTTGCGGGCCGCGTGGAAGCTGGGCGACCAGGTGTTCGCCGAGGTCGCGTTGCCTGACGACGTGAGCGCGACCGGTTTCGGCATCCACCCGGCGTTGCTGGACGCGGCACTGCACGCGGTGGCGTTCGCGGACCAGCGGACCGAGGGCGCGGTGCCGTTCTCGTGGGAGAACGTTGCGCTGCATGCGGTCGGAGCCACGTCGTTGCGGGTGCGGCTGCGGACCACCGGCGACAGCTCGATGGAGATCGCCATCGCCGACACCACGGGTGCGCCGGTGGTGACGGTCGGGTCGCTGGTGACGCGAGCCGTGTCGGCGCGGCAGCTCAGTGCTGCGCAGGAGGCGTTGTTCGGGCTGGACTGGGTGCCGATCACGCTGACCGACGCGGTTCCGGCGGCGCACGTCGTCGAACGCGTGGAAGCTGAGGGTTCGCCGGTCGAGGCCGCGCACGCGTTGAGTGCTCAGGTGCTCGCGAAGATCCAGGAATGGATCGCCGCCGAGCGTGCTGAGAAGCTCATTTTCGTTACGCGGCAAGGTGATCTGGGCGCGTCGGCCGTGTGGGGGCTGGTGCGGACCGCGCAGTCGGAGCATCCCGGCCGGTTCGCGCTCGTCGAGACCGACGGTGACCTGCCGGACGCGGTGCTCGCGAGCGCCGAGCCGCAGCTGCGGGTGCGGGGCGGCGAGGTGTTCGTGCCGCGCGTCGCCCGGATCGCCGCCGGCGAGAGTGTCGTCTTGGAAGGACCTGTGCTGATCACCGGCGGTACCGGTGGGCTCGGTCAGGTCATCGCGCGGCATCTCGTTGCCGCGCACGGTGTTCGCGACCTGGTGCTGGTCAGCCGTCGCGGCGAGACGCCGGACTGGGTGGCGGAGCTGGACGCCTCGGTCACCGTGGTGGCGTGCGACGTCGCCGACCGGCACGCTGTTGCGAACCTCTTCGCGGGCCACGAGATCCGGTCCATCGTGCACACGGCCGGTGTCCTGGACGACGGTGTCATCGAGTCGCTCACGCCGGAGCGGTTGTCCGCCGTGCTGCGGCCCAAGGTCGACGCCGCGTGGAACCTGCACGAGCTCGCTTCGGACGTCTCGGCGTTCGTCGTGTACTCGTCCGGCGCGGGCGTCTTCGGGTCGTCCGGGCAGGGCAACTACGCGGCGGGCAACACGTTCCTCGACGCGCTGGTCGAGCACCGGCGCGCCGCCGGACTGCCGGGTGTGTCGCTGGCGTGGGGTGCGTGGGCGGAGACGGGCATGTTGTCCGGTGCCGACGCCGAACGCCTTGCGAAGTCGGGAATGCCGCCGATCACGCCCGCGGAGGGTGTGGAACTCTTCGACGCCGCACTGTCTTCTGGCGTGTCGCTGGTGCTGCCGCTGCGGCTCGATCTGCCGGTGTTCCGGGCGCGGGGCGAGGTTCCGGCGGTCCTGCAGGGGCTGGTGAAGGTTCGCGCGCGTCGCACGGCTGCTTCGGGCGCGTCGTCCTCCTTGGTGCAGAAGCTGGCTGGTCTGGATGACGCCGGTCGCCTGGAAGCCTTGCTGGAGTTGGTGCGTGCCGAGGTCGGCGCGGTGCTCGGTCACAGTGGCGGCGAGGCGATCGACCCGGCGCGGGCGTTCCAGTCGCTCGGCTTCGACTCGCTCACGGCGGTCGAGCTGCGCAACCGGCTCGGTGAGGTCACCGGGCTGCGGCTGCCGGCGACGTTGACCTTCGACTACCCGACGGCCGCGGTGCTCGCGAGCTTCCTGCGGGACGAGCTGTTCGGTGCCGCGGACGTGGTGCCCACGCTGCCCGCACCGGTGTCCACTTCGGACGATCCGATCGTCATCGTCGGCATGGCCTGCCGTTATCCCGGTGGCGTCTCCTCGCCCGAGGACCTGTGGCAGCTGGTCGCTGACGGCGTCGACGCCATCACGGAGTTCCCGACGAACCGCGGCTGGGACACCGACGGCATCTACCACCCCGACCCCGACCACGCGGGCACGACCTACTCGATCTCAGGCGGCTTCCTGCACGAGGCGGGCGCGTTCGACCCCGCGTTCTTCGGCATGTCACCGCGCGAGGCGCTCGCCACGGACTCCCAGCAGCGCCTGCTGCTCGAGACGACCTGGGAGGCGCTGGAGCGGTCCGGCATCGACCCGGCTTCGTTGCGCGGCAGTGCGACCGGCGTCTTCACCGGCGTCATGTACAACGACTACGCGTCCATTCTGGACGGTGGAGAGTTCGAAGGACACCAGGGGCAGGGCAGCGCGGGTTCGATCGCTTCGGGTCGCGTCTCCTACACCTTCGGCTTCGAGGGTCCGGCTGTCACGGTCGACACCGCTTGCTCCTCCTCTTTGGTGGCATTGCATTTGGCTTCGCAGGCGTTGCGCTCGGGTGAGTGCTCGCTGGCGGTCGCCGGTGGCGTGACCGTCATGTCGACGCCCACCACCTACGTCGAGTTCTCCCGTCAGCGCGGTCTTTCGGTGGACGGGCGCTGCAAGGCGTTCTCCGACGACGCCGACGGCACCGGCTGGGGTGAGGGTGTCGGTCTGCTGGTGCTGGAACGCCAGTCGGACGCTCTGCGTCTCGGCCACACCGTCTTGGCGGTCGTGCGCGGTTCGGCGGTGAACCAGGACGGCGCGTCCAACGGCTTGACCGCGCCGAACGGTCCGTCGCAGCAGCGCGTGATCCGTGCTGCGCTGGCTTCGGCCGGCCTGGTGCCTGGCGATGTCGACGCCGTCGAGGCGCACGGCACCGCGACGAAGCTCGGCGACCCGATCGAGGCCCAGGCGCTGCTCGCGGTCTACGGGCAGGACCGCTCCGAGCCGCTCTACCTGGGCTCGATCAAGTCGAACATCGGCCACACCCAGGCCGCCGCGGGTGTCGCGGGCGTGATCAAGATGGTGCAGGCGCTGCAACATGGCGTGCTGCCGCAGACGCTGCACGTCGGCACCCCGACCACACAGGTCGACTGGGAGTCCGGCGCCGTCGAGGTGCTGACCTCGTCCCGTGCGTGGCCATCGGTTGAGCGCGCGCGCCGTGCCGGCATCTCGTCGTTCGGCGTCTCGGGCACCAACGCCCACGTGATCATCGAGGCTCCTTCGACGGCGCGGGAATTGTCAGACCTGCCTGAGATGATTGGGATGGGGGGTGGTTCCCCCCAGGGGGCCAGCCAAGCCGGATCGATTCCGTTGGCGGTGTCCGCGAAGACGCCGGGGGCGCTCAAGGGGCAGATCGAGCGGGTCCGGGCGTTGGTGGACGGCGGGATGTCCGCTGTGGACGTCGGGTTCTCGTTGGCGACTACGCGCGCGTTGTTCGAGCACCGGGCCGTTTTGGTTGACGGCGAGGTTGTCGCTGAAGGGGTCACGGGCGGGAAGCCGTTGGCGTTCCTGTTCTCCGGGCAGGGGTCGCAGCGGATCGGGGCCGGGCGGGAGCTGTACGAGGCGTTCCCGGTGTTCGCGGAGGCGTTGGACGCGGCGCTCGTCAACCTTGATCCGGCTCTGCGGGACGTCATGTGGGGTGAGGATCAGGAGGCGCTGAACCAGACCGGGTTCGCGCAGCCGGCGATCTTCGCGCTGGAGGTGGCGCTCTACCGGTTGATCGAGTCGTTCGGGGTCAGGCCGGACCACGTCGTCGGGCACTCGATCGGTGAGATCGCGGCGGCCCACGTTGCCGGGGTGTTGAGCCTTGAGGACGCGTGTTTGCTGGTCACGGCTCGTGCGGCGCTCATGCAGGCGTTGCCGGCCGGTGGCGCGATGGTGTCGGTTGTCGCGTCCGAAGACGAGGTGTTGCCGCATCTGACCGCTGGAGTGTCGATCGCGGCGGTCAACGGTGCGCGATCGGTGGTGATCGCCGGGGTTGAGGCTGAGGTTCTCGCGGTTGCTGAGCGGTGGAAGAGCAAGCGGCTGAAGGTGTCGCATGCGTTCCACTCGCCGTTGATGGAGCCGATGCTGGACGACTTCCGCGAGGCGATCAGCGGAATCACCTTCGCCGAGCCGGTTGTCGGAATGTCGACATCCGGCGATGTCACGTCTGCCGACTACTGGGTGAACCACGTTCGGGACGCGGTGCGGTTCCACGAGAACGTCACACGACTGGGTGACGCGACGCTGGTGGAGGTCGGGCCCGACGCGCAGCTGAGCGCGATGGTGGACGGCTCCACGGCGGTGTTGAGGCGGGACCGCGGTGAGGTCACGTCAATGTTGACTGCACTCGGTCAAGTACATGTTGACGGAATCAATGTTGACTGGACGCAGCTGTACACGGGTGGACGGAAGGTTGATCTGCCCACCTACGCGTTCGAGCACCAGATGTTCTGGCCGGCGGCGGTGCGCAAGGCCGGCGACGTCGGCGCGCTGGGCCTCACGCGGGTGGAACACCCGTTGCTCGGGGCGGCGGTCGACGTCGCCGGTGCGGACGGGATGCTGTTCACCAGCCGGTTGTCGCTGAGCTCGCACCCGTGGCTCGCGGACCACCGGGTGTTCGGGCAGGTGCTGCTGCCCGGGACCGCGTTCCTGGAGCTCGTGGTGCGGGCCGGGGACGAGGTCGGGCTCGATCGCGTCGACGAGCTGACGCTGGCCGCGCCGCTCGTGCTGCCCTCGCAGGGTGCCGTGCGCGTGCAGGTCGCGGTCGGGGTCGAGGAGAACGGGCGCCGCGCGGTCGAGGTGTTCTCGCGGCCGGACGGCGAGGACGTGCCGTGGACGCGGCACGCGACCGGCTTCCTGGCGAGCGGTGCGTCTGCCGGCGACTTCGACGCCGCTGTGTGGCCGCCCAGTGCGGAAAGCGTTGACGTTGAAGGGGCTTACGAGCGGTTCGCGGAGAACGGGTTCGAGTACGGGCCGGTGTTCCAGGGGCTGCGCGCGGTGTGGCGCACCGACAGCGAGGTGTTCGCCGAGGTCGCGCTGCCCGAGGGGGTGGATGGAGGAGCGTTCGGGCTGCATCCGGCGCTGCTCGACGCCACCCTGCACGCGGGCGGGTTCTTCGACGGAGCCGAGGCGGGGCTGCCGTTCTCGTGGGAGAGCGTGTCGCTGCACGCCACCGGAGCTTCGGCGGTTCGGGTCAGGCTGCGGCGCGACGGTGACGCGTGGGTGATCGCGGTGGCGGACACGACGGGTGCGCCGGTGGCGACGATCGGGTCGTTGGTGACGCGGGCAGCGGTGCGGAACGTCAGCTCGGTGGACCGCGACTCGCTGTTCAGGCTCGACTGGGTGCCGGTGTCGCTGCCTCAGGCTGGTGCGGCCGCTGTGGTGGTGGAGGAGTTCGTCAGCGACGGAGACGTCGTTCAGCAGACGCATGCGCTTGCTGCTCGCGCGCTGGAGTTGGTGCAGCGCTGGATCGCGGAGGAGCGGGCCGAGCGGCTGGTGTTCGTGACGCGCCAGGACGACCTGGCCGCGAGCGCGGTGCACGGCCTGGTGCGGGCCGCGCAGAACGAGCACCCCGGCCGGTTCACGCTCATCGACACCGATGCCGAGGTGGCCGAGCAGGTTCTCGCGATCGACGAGCCGCAGCTGCGGGTGCGTGACGGGCAGGTGTTCGCGGCACGGCTGGCGCGCGCGGAGGCGGCTGAGCCCGGCGAGTTCACCGGGCCGGTGCTGATCACCGGCGGTACCGGCGGGCTGGGGCGGGTGATCGCGAAGCACCTCGTCGAACGGTACGGCGTCAACGAACTCGTACTGGTCAGCAGGACCGGCAAGGCGGATGTGTCCGATTTGGACGCTCACGTCACCGTCGTCGCCTGCGATGTCAGTGACCGCAAGGCGTTGCAGAAGGTGTTGAAGAAGCACAAGGTTCGCAGCGTCGTGCACACCGCGGGTGTGCTGGACGATGGCGTGGTCGAGTCGCTCACGCCGGAGCGTCTGGCTGATGTGTTGCGGCCTAAGGTCGACGCCGCGTGGAACCTGCACGAGCTCGCGAAGGGCTTGGACAGGTTCGTCATCTTCTCCAGTGCTGCCGGGACGTTCGGGGCGGCGGGGCAGGCGAACTACGCCGCAGGCAACGCTTTCCTCGACGCTCTGGCTGAGCACCGCCGAGCCGCTGGGCTGCCCGCGGTGTCGCTGGCGTGGGGTGCGTGGAACCAGACCGGCATGCTGTCGGAGGCCGATGCCGAGCGCATGGCACGCGGTGGCACGCCGCCGTTGTCGGTCGAGCAGGGGCTTGCGCTGTTCGACGCGGCGATCGCGGGTGAGGACGCGGTGCTGCTGCCGTTGCGCCTCGACCTCGCGACGTTGCGCAACCACGGCGAGATCCGCCCGTTGCTGCGCGGCTTGATCCGGACTCGGGCTCGGCGTGCCGCGGCTCAGGCGGATTCCGGGCTCGTCCAGCGGCTTTCCGCGATGGCACCGGAAGCGCGGCTGGTTTCGCTGCTCGAGCTGGTGCGCACCGAGGTCGCTGCCGTGCTCGGTCACGACGGTGTCGCGGCGGTCGATCCGGCCAAGGCGTTCCAGGACCTCGGGTTCGACTCGCTCACCGCGGTCGACCTGCGCAACCGTTTGACCGGCGTGACCGGGTTGCGGCTGCCGAGCACGTTGATCTTCGACTACCCGACGTCCGCGGTGCTCGCCGGCTTCCTGCGGGACGAGCTGTTCGGTGCCTCCGACGCGGTTCCGGCACTGCCCGCGCTGGTGTCCACTTCGGATGATCCGATCGTGATCGTCGGCATGGCCTGCCGTTATCCCGGTGGGGTCGCGACGCCGGACCAGCTGTGGGACCTGGTGGTCGACGGCCGGGACGCCATCAGCGAGTTCCCGGCGAACCGCGGCTGGGATCTCGACGCGCTCTACCACCCGGACCCGGACCACGTCGGCACCTCGTACACGAAGTCCGGTGGGTTCATTCACGACGCGGACCTGTTCGACCCGGAGTTCTTCGGGATGTCGCCGCGCGAGGCCGTGTCGACCGATGCCCAGCAGAGGCTCCTGCTGGAGGCGTCGTGGGAGGCGTTGGAACGCGCGGGGATCGATCCCGTCAGGTTGAAGGGCAGTCCGACCGGTGTGTTCGCCGGCGTGATGTACAACGACTACTCGCTGCTGCTCGAAGGTGATTCCGAGGGGTATCAGACGACCGGTGGCTCGCCTTCGGTCGTGTCCGGCCGGGTTTCCTACACGTTCGGCTTCGAGGGGCCCGCGGTCACTCTCGACACCGCATGCTCGTCGTCGTTGGTGGCGATGCACTGGGCGATGCAGGCTCTTCGTGCTGGTGAGTGCTCGCTGGCGTTGGCCGGTGGCGTGACCGTGCTGGCTTCGCCGGGTGCGTTCATCGGGTTCTCGCGGCAGCGCGGACTCTCGCCGGACGGTCGCTGCAAGGCGTTCTCCGACTCGGCGGACGGTGTCGGCTGGTCCGAGGGTGTCGGGGTGGTCGTGCTGGAGCGGCTGTCCGACGCGGTTCGCAACGGGCACAACGTTTTGGCTGTCGTGCGCGGCTCCGCTGTCAACCAGGACGGTGCTTCCAACGGGTTGACCGCGCCGAACGGCCCTTCGCAGCAGCGGGTGATCCGGCAGGCGCTGGCGTCGGCTGGACTGTCCACTGCGGACGTTGACGTGGTCGAGGCGCACGGCACCGGCACGACTTTGGGTGACCCGATCGAGGCGCAGGCTTTGCTGGCCACCTATGGCCAGGACCGGCCGTCGCCTTTGCTGCTCGGCTCGATCAAGTCGAACATCGGCCACACGCAGGCCGCCGCGGGTGTCGCGGGCGTGATCAAGATGGTCCAGGCGTTGCGTCATGGTGTTGTGCCGCAGACTTTGCACGTCGACGAGCCTTCGTCGCACGTGGACTGGGAGGCCGGGTCGGTCCAGCTGCTGACCGGCAACACCTCGTGGCCTGCGGTCGACCGGGCGCGCCGTGCCGCCGTCTCGTCGTTCGGCGTCTCGGGCACGAACGCGCACGTGATCTTGGAAGCGCCGGGCACGGGGATCCCCCCGTTTTCCAGCGTACCGGGCGAAATCGCTGGTCAACCGAGCTCGCTGGAATCTGTGGACAACTCTGAGGCTGTGGACAAGTCGGCCGTTGTCGATCTTCGCGGCACAGAGTTGTCGGCCACGGGTGAGACGATTGGAGTGGGGACCTCGGACTCCCCCTGGGGGGCCCAGACGGGATCGATTCCGACGCCGGTGGTGGTGTCGGCCAAGTCGCGCGGCTCGTTGAAGGCTCAGGTCGAGCGGGTTGTGGCGCTGGTGGAGAGCGGCGTTTCCGCGGTGGACGTCGGGTTCTCGCTGGCCACTACTCGGGCGTTGTTCGAGCACCGGGCTGTGGTGGCGAACGGCGTTGAGCTGGCAAGCGGGGTGGTGAGGAACCGGCCGCTGGCTGTGGTGTTCTCCGGGCAAGGGGCGCAGCGGCTTGGGATGGCGCGGGAGCTGTACGAGGCGTTCCCGGTGTTCGCGGAGGCGTTGGACGCCGCGCTCGTCAACCTTGATCCGGCGCTGCGGGACGTCATGTGGGGGGACGACGCGGAGGCGCTGAACCAGACCGGGTTCGCCCAGCCGGCGATCTTTGCCGTTGAGGTGGCGCTGTACCGGTTGTTGGAGGCGTTCGGAGTTCGGCCCGCGCAGTTGGCCGGGCATTCGATCGGTGAGATCGCGGCGGCGCATGTCGCTGGGGTGTTGAGCCTTGAGGACGCGTGCCTTCTGGTTACGGCTCGTGCGGCGCTCATGCAGGCGTTGCCGGCCGGCGGGGCGATGGTGTCGGTCATCGCGTCTGAAGAAGAAGTGCGTGAGCGGCTGACGGACGGTGTGTCGATCGCCGCTGTCAACGGGCCTCGGTCGGTGGTGATCGCTGGGGTCGAGGCTGAGGTCCTTGCGGTTGCTGAGCGTTGGAAGAACAAGCGGCTCAAGGTCAGCCACGCGTTCCACTCGCCGTTGATGGAGCCGATGCTGGACTACGACCGCTCGCAAGAGGAGGTCCTCCAGCACTTGGCGGAGAACCGCGTG
>NZ_JBEXPJ010000244.1:0-10658 GCF_040611995.1 Lentzea sp. NPDC006480 | reverse complement strand
GTGCTCGCCCACTCCGGCCTCTACCCCGCCGACCAGCCGATCGCGGAGTTCACCGAGCAGCAGCTCGACGACCTGCTGCACAAGCCGACGACGAACGCCGCCAGGCCGACGACATCCCGCGAGACACCCTCGAACGCCTTGTGCAGCGCCACTTCCGCCGGCTCGGACAGCACCGAGGCGTCGTAGGAAGCAGCGACGTCGGCCGGCACGATCCGGCGTACGCGCTGCAGGGCCGCGACCAACGCGTCGAACGACTCGTTGCCCGCCAACGACTCCAGCTGCGTCAGCGTCTCGTCGGCCAGCACCGGCGAGTCGGCCAGCGGCAGGACCGCCTGGACGAACCGGTGCTCGTGGCCCGCGTCGAGCAACGCCTGCTCGTAGCGCCGCACGGTGAACTCCCGCGCGGTCTCCAGCGCCTCGGCAGACACCTCAAGGCCTTCGGAGGCAAGCGAAAGCGCCACCGGCAGAGTGATCTCGCGCAGGTCCGGGAACGCCCGCAGCACCGTCACCGCACCGAGAGCAGCGCGGCGCAGACCGAACGGGTCCGACGAACCGGTCGGCTGCGCACCGATGCCGAACAGGCCCGCCAGGAGATCGAAGCGGTCGGCCAGCGACAGCAGCGCCCCCGGCACCGACGACGGCAGCGCGTCACCGGCCGAGCGCGGGAGTTCCATCTCCCACAGGGCCTGCGCGACCTCCGGGGTCTCCCCCGCCCGCGCCGCGTACTCGCGCGCCATCACACCGGCCAGCGACGACAGCTCGATCACCATCTGCGAGCCGAGGTCGAACTTGGCCAGCGCACCGGCGCGGTCCAGCGTCTCCCGGTCGACGTCGACCACGGAAGCGAAACGACCTGCCAGAGCGGCGATCCGGGCAGCGCGGTCCGCCATCGAGCCGAGCTTGTCCGCGAACGTCAGCTTCGCGAGACCCGACTTCATCTCCTCCAGCGGCGTCTTGAGGTCCGCCCGCCAGAAGAACGCCGCGTCCTCGTACCGCGCCCGCAGCACGGCCTCGTTGCCCGCCCGCACCAGGTCCGCGTCCACCTCACCGTTGGCCACGGCGACGAAGTGCGGCAGCAGCGCGCCGTCCGCGGAACGAACCGGCAGGTACCGCTGGTGCTTGCGCATCACCGTGGTCAGGATCTGGGCCGGCAGCTCCAGGTACCGCTCCTCGAACGACCCGAGGATCGGCGTCGGCCACTCGACCAGGTTCGTCACCTCGGGAAGCAGCCCGTCGACCTCGACGACACCGCCGACGGACGCCGCCAGCGCCTGCGCGGCCTCCACGATCGCAGCCGAACGGGCCGCGGCGTCAGCCTGAATCCCGTGGCCGGCGAGGAACTCCAGGTAACCGTCCGCAGTGGACACCGAGACCACCGGCGAAGCAGCGGTCCGGTGCACCCGAGTGGTCACACCGGAAGACAGCGACGACACCGCGACCGGCACCGGCGTGGTCCCGAGCAGCGCCAGCAGCCAGCGGATCGGCCGGGTGAACGACAGCTTCGGGTCGTTCCACTTCATGTTCTTCTCGGCGCGCAGGTCCGACACGACCTCGGCGAGCAGCCCGCTCAGCACCTCGACCGCGCCACGACCGGCATCCGTCCTGGTCAGCGCGACGAACTCGACGCCGTTCTCGACCACCCGCCCGAGCGCCGAGACCTCGACACCCTGGCCACGCGCGAAGCCCTGCACGGCCTTCGTCGGGTTGCCATCGGCGTCAAAGGCAGCCGACACCCGCGGACCACGCACAGTGCGCTCGGCATCCGGCTCCCGCGGCGAAACCGCAGGCACCGTGACCACAATCCGGCGCGGAGTCCCGTGCACGGCAACGGAACCGAAAGTCAGCCGAGTCGCTTCGAGCTTCGCAGAGACAGCGGAACGCACCGCGTCGACCGTCCGCAGCACCTCGTGCGGCGGCAGCTCCTCGGTACCGATCTCGAACAACAACGTCGCCGGCGCCACCACGTCCGCAAAGGACGAAGGCGCCGCGGCAGCACCAGGAAGTTCAGCGACACCAAGCGGATGCCCGAGCTCCTCGCGGCGCTCGGCCCACAGCTGGGCGACCCCGCGTGCCAGCCCGCGCATCCGGGCGAACGCACGCGCGCGCTCGGTCGTCGAGATCGCACCACGCGCGTCGAGCACGTTGAACAGGTGCGAGCACTTCAGGACGAAGCTGTGCGCGGGCACCGGCAGCCGCGCGTCGATCATCTTCTGCGCCTCGTCCGCGTACTCCTCGTAGAGCCGCTTGTTGCGCTCCACGTCCGCGTCGTCGAGGTAGTACCGCGACATCTCGTACTCGGCCTGGCCGAACGCCTCGCCGTAGGAGATGCCGGGCGCGTAAGCGATCTTCTTGAAGTGGTCGACGCCCTGCAGCGCCATCATGATCCGCTCGATGCCGTAGGTGATCTCCACCGACACCGGGTCGAGCGTCATGCCGCCGGCCTGCTGGAAGTAGGTGAACTGGGTGATCTCCAGGCCGTCGAGCCAGACCTCCCAGCCCAGCCCCCAGGCACCCAGCGCGGGCGAGGCCCAGTTGTCCTCGACGAACCGCACGTCGTGCGCCCGCACGTCGATGCCCAGTGCTTCGAGCGATCCGAGGTAGAGCTCCTGCGGGTCGCCCGGATCCGGCTTCAGGATCACCTGGAACTGGGTGTGCGTCTGCAGGCGGTTCGGGTTCTCGCCGTAACGGGCGTCGTCAGGCCGCACCGACGGCTCGACGTACGCGACGCGCCACGGCTCGGGACCCAGCACCCGCAGCACGGTCGCCGGGTTCAGCGTTCCGGCGCCCACCTCGGTGTTGAAGGGCTGCACGACGATGCAGCCTCGATCGGTCCAGTACTTGGTCAGCGCGAGCAGCGCGTCCTGCATCGTCAACACGGCACGAGTCTACGAAGCGGACAAAACCGCTGGTCACGGGGCCTGGATCAGGTGGCCTCCACCACTGTGTCACCCTTTGCACAACCGAGTGGAGCTCCCGCGCGTCTACTTGGGGTACCCGAAGAAGCTGAGAGGAGTGGGTGTGGACAACCGGCCGCCGCGGCCAGGAGAACCGAACGGTACTCCCAGGCGACCCTCCGCCCCGCGTCCCCAGGCAGGGCAGCCCCGCCGCCCGCAGGTACCCCCGCGCAGCAGCTCAGAGCCCCCGCGCAGGCAGCCAGAACCGCCGCGCCGCGAGCCGCAGAAGCGCGCCGAACCGCCGCGCCGCGAGCCCCCGAAGCGGGAGAACCGCAGCGAGCCGCCCCGTCGTGAACCGGCCCGCGCCACCTCGTCGGCCCCGCGCCCGCGTCCGGTGGCCGACCGCCCGACGGTCCGCACCACGCCGGCCAAGGCGAAGGCCACCGCCGCTCCCCGCCCGCGCCCCAGGCCCGCCACCCGCAAGCCGGCTCCGAAGAGCGGCGCCTCCACCGGCGGCAAGATCTTCGTCAGCATGCTGTCCGCGGTGATCCTGCTGGTCACCGGCATCGCGTGGAAGAACCTGAAAGACCTGACGGGCAGCCTCACGACCCAGGAACTGGGCATCGTCGACGCCGGCGAGAAGCCCGCGGACGGCGCGATCGACATCCTGCTCGTCGGCATGGACAGCCGCACCGACTCCAAGGGCAACCCGCTGCCGCAGAACATCCTCAACGAGCTGCAGGCGGGCGGCAGCGACGACGGCGGTTTCAACACCGACACGCTGATCCTGCTGCACATCCCGAACGACAGCGGCAAGGCCTACGCCGTGTCGTTCCCCCGCGACTCCTACGTGAAGATCGCGGGCGGCTTCGGCCGGCACAAGATCAACTCTGCCTACGGGTACGCCAAGGGCCAAGAGGCCGAGAAGCTGCAGGGCAGCGGCAAGAGCGCGCCCGACGTCGAGATGGCGACCCGCAAGGCGGGCGCGAAGAACCTCATCGAGACCATCCAGAACCTGACCAGCGTGACGATCGACCACTACGCCGAGGTCAACCTGGTCGGCTTCTACGACATCACCAAGGCCGTCGGCGGCATCGACGTGTGCCTCAACGCCAAGGTCCGCGACAGCTTCTCCGGCGCGAACTTCCCGGCCGGCCCGCAGACGATCGAGGGCAAGAACGCGCTGGCGTTCGTCCGGCAGCGCCACGGCCTGCCGATGGGCGACCTCGACCGCGTCGTGCGCCAGCAGGTCTTCATGGCGGGTCTCGCCAAGAAGATGCTGTCGGCCGGCGTGCTCACCGACAGCACCAAGCGCAGCGAGACGATCAAGGCGGTCAGCGGCGCGCTCGTGCTCGACGAAGGCTGGGACATCACCAAGTTCGCCCTGCAGATGAAGGACCTGACGGGCGGCAACATGACGTTCCAGACGATCCCGACCGGCAACCCGGACCTGCAGACCCCCGAGGACGGCTCCGCGGTCGAGGTGGACGAGCGCGAGGTCCACACGTTCATCAAGAACCTGGGCAAGGACCCGGCGGCGACGTCGAACGCGCCGGACTCGAAGTTCGACAACGCCTCGGTGATCGTCGACGTCCGCAACGCCTCCGGTATCGCGGGCCTCGCGGGCACGGTGCTGCAGTCGCTCGTCGCGAAGGGCTTCGGCGAGGGCCAGACGGGCAACGCCGAGGCGATGGCCAAGTCGGTCGTCCGCTACGGCAAGGGCGGCGAGAACGGCGCCAACGCGGTCCAGAAGGCCCTCGGCGGCATGAAGACCGAGGAGGACGTCAACGTGCCCGCCGGCCGGGTCCGCGTGTTCCTCGGCTCGGACTACTCGGGTCCGGGCGCGCAGGGTTTCACCGGTTCTGGAGTACTCGCCCTGGACGGTGCCCGTCAGCAACCGGCTGACCCGGCAGCCCCGAAACCCATCTCGGCAGACGGCGTGCGCTGCGTAAACTGATACCGAGAGTAGAGTTATATACCCCATTCGGGGGATTCCGGCAGTAAGTTGCGTAAGCAGCGAAGAACTCGCGCCTTCCATCACCGTGAGACCCGCTCACGGGGTGGAGGGACCAGTGCAGACCGCGAACGGACAAATCGACACAGCGGCGTACCAGCGCGTGCTCGGTGATGAGATCCGCAGCCTTCGCAAGCAGCGCGGCTGGACCCGCAAGGAGCTCAACAAGCGGCTGCAGACCGAGATCTCGCTGCAGACGCTGGCGACCTACGAGCTCGGCACCCGGCAGTGCTCGGTGGTGCGCCTGGTGGAGATCTGCCACGCCCTGGACATCCCGGCGCACGAAGTCCTCGCTCGTGTGCACGAACGCTTCTTCGGCGACACCCCGGCCGGCCACCTCACCCTGAACCTCACCGCCGTCGCCGCGTCCGACCACCCGCGTCTCGTGCCGCTGAAGCGCTGGGCGATGGGCAGGTTGCACGCGCTGCCTCCCGGGGCGTCGGCGGAAGTGCACCTCGACCTGCCCGCACTCGAGAACATGGCGCAACTCTGCCAACTCCCGACGCTGGAGCTCATCCGCACGTTGCGTGCGCTGAGCCAGTAGTTGTACCGAACCCCGTTCACACCAACGCAACGACCGCCCGAAACGGTCACTTCTCCACCGCCGGTAGCATCGCCGGGGTGAACGATTCCCCCGCCCGCCTCCCTCTGCGCACCGCGGCCGCAGTGAAACTGGGCAACCTGAGCTCCTCGCTGTCCCAGAAGATGGGGCTCGGCGCTGGCGGCATGATCGGCGGCCGGGTGGCGCTGAAGCTCGACCCGCAGGCGCTGAACCGGCTGACGCAGGGCCGCAAGGTCGCCGTGGTGACAGGCACGAACGGCAAGACCACCAGCACGATGATGCTCGCCAGGGCCGTCGCCGCGCTGGGTGAGGTCGCCACGAACCACAGCGGCGCCAACATGCCCGACGGTCACGTCACGGCGCTGTCGAAGCAGCCGGACGCCCCGTACGCCGTGCTGGAGTGCGACGAGGGCTACTTCCCCGCGGTCGCCGGGGCGAGCAACCCGGCCGTCGCGGTGATCCTGAACCTGAGCCGCGACCAGCTGGATCGCGTCGGCGAGGTGCGCACGATCGAGCGCTCGCTGCGCGACACCATCACCAAGCTGCAGAACTGCACGATCATCGCGAACTGCGACGACGTGATGGTCACGAGCGCGGCGTGGAACGCCGCCAAGGTCGTCTGGGTCGCCACCGGCACCGGCTGGCACCACGACTCGGCGAGCTGCCCGCGCTGTGGCAACCCGATCCGCTGGCAGGGCGAGCACTGGCACTGCACGGGCTGCGACCTCGCGCGCCCGCACCCGAACTGGATCACCGCCGACGAGTCGATGATCACGCCGGAGCACCAGAAGCTGGAGCTGCGGCTCACGCTGCCGGGCAAGTTCAACCAGGCCAACGCCGTCATGGCGTCCGCCGCCGCACACGCCATGGGTGTGCCCACGGAAGACGCGATCGCTCGGCTGCGCGGCGTCTCCAACGTCAGCGGCCGCTACCGCACGATCCAGCGGAACGGCCGCAGCGCGCGTCTGCTGCTCAGCAAGAACCCCGCGGGCTGGAGCGAGACCCTCACGGTCGTCAAGGAGGCCAGCCACCCGGCCGTCCTGGTGATCAACGCCCAGGAGGCCGACGGCCGCGACCTGAGCTGGCTGTGGGACGTCCCGTTCGAGCGCCTGCAGGGCCGCACGGTCATCGCGTCCGGCGAACGCGCCACGGATCTCGCCGTGCGCCTCACGTACGCCGAGGTCCAGCACACGATCGTGCCCGACCCGTTGAAGGCCATCGACCAGATGCCACAGGGGGCGGTCGAGGTCATCGCCAACTACACCGCGTTCCGCGACTTGAATGCCAGGGCTGCCGCTGATGAGTGAGTCGACAATCCAGATCGCGCTCGTGCTGCCGGATCTCCTCGGCACGTACGGGGACTTCGGCAACGCCGTGGTCCTCGAGAAGCGCATGACGTGGCGCGGCATCAAAGCCGAGATCGTGCCGATCAACTACGGCGAGCCGGTACCGGACTCGTGCGACATCTACGTCGTCGGCGGCGGTGAGGACACGGCGCAGACGCTGGCCGTGAAGCACCTGCGCGAGCACCCCGGCCTGCAGCGCGCCGTCACGAAGAACGCCGTGGTGCTGGGCGTGTGCGCCGGCATCCAGATCTTCGGCGAGAGCTTCACCCGTGCCGACAACGTGACGCACCCCGGCATGGGCCTGATCGACTCGACCTCGCACGCCGGTGGCAGCCGCGCGATCGGCGAGGTGCTCGCGGAGCCGGCGAACGGCCTGTTCGAGGGCGTGCTGAGCGGGTTCGAGAACCACCAGGGCCGCACGGTCCTGGGCCCGGCCGCCCAGCCGCTCGCGCACGTCAAGGTCGGCACGGGCAACGACGGCAGCGTCGAAGGCGCCGTCCAGGGCCGGATCCTCTGCACCTACCTGCACGGACCGGTGCTGCCGCGCAACCCGCAGCTCGCCGACCTGCTGATCGAGTGGGTGACGGGCACGAAGGTCGCGCCGCTGGACCTCCCGGCCGTCAGCGCTATGAGGGCTGAGCGGGTTCGGGCAGCTTCCTGAGGCGTTCGTTGACGCCAGGCCAGATCACGGCCATCACGTAGTCAGTGGCGAGCGCGGGTCCGACCTTGGGCCTGCGCTCGGTCCACACCGCCAGGCGTTCCGTCGCACCCACGACGATCTCCGCGAACGCCTCGGCCTCCAGCGGGTCGATGTCCGGCGTGAACGACGCCAGCACGGCCCCGATCATGTCCGTCTGCTGCTGCCGGATGCCTTCGACCTCTTCCTGCGCGGACGGCACGGCCACGGCCGCCTCCTGCCGCAGCAGCGCCCACGACCTGCGGTGCTGGTCGATGAACTCGAAGAACGCCCGCAGCCCCAGCCTGAGGAACTCCTCCGGCGACTGAGCGCCCGCGATCGCCTGCGCGGTCTTCTCCCGCAGCTCCGTGCGCGCCCGGTGGATGCACCCGATGAGCAGGCCTTCCTTCGAGCCGAAGTACTCGTAGAGCATCGGCTTCGAGACGCCGACGCGTTCGGCGATCTCGTCCATCGACGTGGCCAGATACCCCTGCTCGGCGAAGATCTCCTCCGCGACCGTGAGCATCTGGGCCATGCGCTGGGCCTTGGGCATGCGACGCCGGGGCGCCTGTGCAGTCACGAACGGAGTCTACCGCTCGTAACTTACTTCGAGTAACCTACTGCGAAGTAGGCTCAGTGAGCGGAGGGACTGCCCCATGCATCGAGAGACGAAAGTGCTCGTCATCGGCACCGGCTTCTCCGGCCTCGGCATGGCCGTCGAGCTCAAGCGGCGCGGTGAGCACGACTTCGTTGTCCTCGAAAAAGCCGCCGACCTCGGTGGCACGTGGCGGGACAACTCCTACCCGGGCTGCGCGTGTGACGTGCCGTCGCACATGTACTCGTTCTCGTTCGAGCTGAACCCGAAGTGGTCGCGGATGTTCGCCGAACAGGGTGAGATCTGGGACTACCTGCGGCGCGTGGCCGACAAGTACGAGCTGCGGCCGCACATCCGCTTCAACACCAAGGTGTCCGGCGCGCAGTGGGACGAGGACGTCAAACGCTGGCAGGTGACGACCGAGCAGGGCGACACGTACACCGCTACCGCGTTGGTGGCCGGCGTCGGCGCGTTGCACATCCCGAACATCCCCGAGCTGCCCGGGATCGAGAACTTCGGCGGCAAGACGTTCCACTCCGCGCAGTGGGACCACTCCTACGACCTGACCGGCAAGCGCGTCGCCGTCGTCGGCACCGGGGCGTCCGCGATCCAGTTCGTCCCGAAGATCGCCAAGCAGGTCGCGTCGATGAAGATCTTCCAGCGGACGCCGCCGTGGATCATGCCCAAGGCCGACCGCGAGATCACCGGCTGGGAGCAGAAGCTGTTCCGCGCCTTGCCCTTCACGCAACGGCTGTACCGCGACTTCGTCTACTGGACGCGTGAGTCCTCAGCGCTGGGCTTCGCGGTCAACCCTCGGATCATGAAGCTCGCACAGGGAATCGCGTTGCGGCACATGAAGAAACAGGTGCCGGACCCGAAGCTGCGACGGAAGCTGAAGCCCGACTACACCGTGGGCTGCAAGCGAGTGCTGATCTCCAACGACTTCTACCCCGCTTTGGGTTACCCGACCGTGGATCTGGTCACGGACAAGATCTCCGAGGTGCGCGAGAACTCCGTTGTGGACAGTGCGGGCGTCGAGCACGAGGTCGACGTCATCATCTACGGCACCGGTTTCCACGTCACCGACTCGTTCGACTACCTCGACGTCCAGGGCAAGGGCGGCGTCGACCTGGCGAAGCAGTGGCGCGAGGAGGGCATCGAGACCTACTACGGCATCACGGTCTCGGGGTTCCCCAACCTGTTCTTCCTGCTGGGCCCCAACACCGGACTCGGGCACAACTCGGTCGTGTTCATGATCGAGTCGCAGATCCGGTACATCTCGCAGTGCTTGCAGCTCCTCGAAAAACACCGCGCAGCGGAGCTGGACGTGCGAGTGGAGGCCCAGCAGGAGTTCAACCGCGAGATCCAGGGCAAGCTGCGCAAGGGCGTCTGGACCCAGGGCGGCTGCCAGAGCTGGTACCTCGACGCGCAGGGCGTGAACCGCACCGTGTGGCCGGGTTTCACCTGGCGGTACTGGATGCGGACCAAGCGCGTGCGCGCCGAGGACTACGTGCTGACTACGGCTTCACGATGACCTTCAGGGCGGTCCGCTCGTCCATCGCCTGGTAGCCCAGGGCGACGTCGTCGAGCGGGACCGTCTTGTCGAACACGGGACCGGGGTCGATCCGCCCGGCGAGCACGTCGGCCAGCAGTTCCGGCAGGTACGCCCGCACCGGGGCGACCCCGCCACCGATGTTGATGTTGCGCCCGAACAGCTTGCCCAGCGGCAGCCCCGGCATCTCGTGCGGCACACCGACGTAGCCGATCTTGCCGCCGTCGCGCACGATGCCCATCGCGGTCTCCCACGACTGCTCCGTGCCGACGCACTCCAGCACGCTCGACGCGCCGAGCCCGCCGGTCATCTCCTTGATCCGCTCGACCGCGGCCTCACCGCGCTCGGCGACCTGGTCCGTCGCGCCGAAGAGCTTGGCGATCTTCGCGCGGTCCTCGTGCCGTCCCATCGCGATGATCCGCTCGGCACCGAGCCGCTTGGCCGCGAGCACGCCGCACAGGCCGACCGCGCCGTCACCGACGACCGCGACCGTGCTGCCGGGCCCGACGCCCGCACCCATGGCCGCGTGGTGGCCGGTGCCCATGACGTCGCTCAGGCTCAGGAACGCCGGGAGCAGGTCCGGCGACGCGTCGGCGGGGACCCGGACGAGCGTGCCGTCGGCCAACGGAACCCTGACCGCCTCGCCCTGACCGCCGTCGCTGCCCTTGCTGCCCCAGAAGCCGCCGCTGCGGCACGAGGTCTGCAGCCCGGCCGCGCAGTACGCGCAGGTGCCGTCGCTCCACACGAACGGCGCGATCACGCGGTCGCCGACGTTGACGGTCTTCACCTCGCTGCCGACCTCCTCGACGATGCCGAGGAACTCGTGCCCGATCCGCTGCCCGCCCTCGCGCTTCGCCACTCCGCGGTACGCCCACAGGTCGCTACCGCAGATGCACGCCAGCTCGACCCGGACGACGACGTCGGTCGCGTCCTTGATGGACGCGTCCGGCACCTCCTCGACTCGGATGTCACGGGTGCCGTAGATCGTCGTAGCCCGCACCTCTCGTGGCGCCGGTGAC
>NZ_JBEXPJ010000243.1:0-10692 GCF_040611995.1 Lentzea sp. NPDC006480 | reverse complement strand
TTTCGTCCTCAGCCGCGACGACGACGTCGAAGCCGTTGTCCGCGAGCACTTTCGCGCATTACACCCTCTTACTTCGCGTAGATGGCGTCGATGTCCGCCGAGTACGTCGTCGCCACGACAGAGCGCTTCAGCTTCAGCGACGGCGTCATCTCGCCGCCGGCCTCGGTGAAGTCGATCGGCAGCACCCGGAACTTGCGGATCGCCTCGGCCTTCGACACCGACTTGTTCGCCTCGTCCACCACGGCCTGGATCTCGGCCAGCAGGTCCGCGTCCTCGATCAGGTCGGGGACCTCGGCCGACGCCGGCTTGCCGTGCGACTCCTTCCACGACGGGAAGAACTCCGGGTCGATCGTGATCAGCGCGCCGATGAACGGCTGCTTGTCACCGACGACCATGCACTGCGAGATCAGCGGGTGCGCCCGGATGCGGTCCTCGAGCTGCGCGGGGGAGACGTTCTTGCCACCGGCGGTGACGATGATCTCCTTCTTGCGGCCCGTGATCTTCAGGAAGCCGTCGGTGTCGAGCTCGCCGATGTCACCGGTGTGGAACCAGCCGTCCTCGAGGGCCTCCTTGGTGGCGGCCTCGTTGTTCCAGTAGCCGGTGAAGACGATGTCGCCCTTGATGAGGATCTCGCCGTCGTCCGCGATCCGGACCGACGTGCCGGGCACCGGCAGGCCGACCGTGCCGACCTTCTCCTGGCCGCGGAACGTCACGCACGCCGCCGCCGACGTCTCCGTCAGGCCGTAGCCCTCGTACACCGGGATGCCCGCGCCGCGGAAGAAGTGCGACAGCCGGTCACCCAGCGGCGCGCCACCGGACACCGCCGCGATCGCCCGGCCACCGAGTGCACCGCGCAGCTTCGCGAACACCAGCTTGTCGAACACCGCGTGCTTGACCCGCAGCACCAGGCCGGGACCGCCGTTGTCCAGCGCGGACGAGTACTCGACGGCGGTCGCCTCGGCCGCGTCGAAGATCTTGCCCTTGCCGCCGGCGTGCGCCTTCTGCTTGGCGCCGTTGTAGACCTTCTCGAACACGCGCGGCACCGCGACGACGAACGTCGGCCGGAACTGGCCCAGGTCCGCGACGAGGTTCTTCACGTCCGCGGTGTGGCCCAGCGTCGCCCGCGAGTACACGCACGCCAGCGCCAGAGCACGCGCCAGGATGTGCGCGAGCGGCAGGAACTCCAGCAGCGAGTTGCCCGCGGTGAGGATCTCCGGGAACCGCGTCAGCGCCGACCGCACCTCGGACAGCAGGTTGCGGTGCGTCAGCGTGCAGCCCTTGGGGCGGCCGGTGGTGCCGGACGTGTAGACGAGCGTCGCCGTCTCGTCCGCCTTCACCTGGCCGCGGCGCTCGTGCACCTGCTCGTCGGTGATCTCGGCACCCAGCGCGGTGAGCTCGTCGACCGCGGCGGCCGCGCCCTCGATCTGCCACACGTGGCGCAGCTCGGGCAGCGTGCCGACGACGTCGTCGACCGAGCCGCGGTGCGCGGACGTCTCGACGAACACCGCCCTCGCACCGGAGTCGGACAGGATCCACTCGATCTGGTCCGCCGACGACGTCTCGTAGATCGGCACGGTGACGCCGCCCGCCGCCCAGATGGCGAAGTCGAGCAGCTGCCACTCGTAGCGGGTCTTGGAGACCAGGCCGATGCGGTCACCGTGCTCGATGCCCGCGGCGATCATGCCCTTGGCGACCGCCATGACCTGCGCGGCGAAGTCACGCGCCGTGATGTCGACCCAGGTGCCGTCGATCTGCCGGCGGAAGCTGACGGCGTTGCCGAAGCGCTCCGCGTTGGCCCACACCATGTCGGTGAGGTTCTCCTCCGGAGCCACTGCGGCCGTGGCGGGGACGCTGAACTCGCGCACGTCAACCTCCGTACGTTTGCTTGTTACTCGCGGGGAAACTTAGCGTGTGATTCCGGCGATACAAAGGTTGGTACGCCCTTCCGTTACCTTTTGACCCCATGGCCAGTGTGGACGTCGTCGACGAGACTTTCCTGGCAGTGCCACCCAGCGTGGTCGCCGCCGCTTTCGCCGCGCCATCGTCGTGGCGGGATTTCTGGCCCGATCTTCAGCTCGACGTCTACGCCGACCGCGGTGAAGAGGGACTGCGCTGGACCGTCGGCGGCGCGCTCGTCGGCACGATGGAGGTCTGGCTCGAGCCGATGCTCGACGGCACCCTGGTGCACTACTTCCTCCGCGCTGATCCGCCCGCCGGTTCGTTCACCCCTCGCACCGCGCTTCGTGAGGTGCAACGCCGGCAGCTCGCCGCGAAGTCCGTTGCTCTGGGCCTGAAGCTGACTCTGGAGGACGGTCGCCCCGCTGGCTGCCCGCCGCACGGGTGATCTTGCTTGACGTGCGTCTCATCCACCTCTTCGTTCCCGGTGAACTAGGTTGGGAAGCGTGCGGGTTCACGTGGTTTCGGATGTGCACGGCAACGCGGAGGCGCTCGCGCGCGCCGGTGACGGGGCGGACGCGCTCGTCGTGCTCGGCGACCTGATCGACTTCGTCGACTACCACGACCATTCCAAGGGGATCCTCGGGCGCGTTTTCGGGCCCGAGAAGGTGGGGATCTTCGCCGAGTTGAGACGCGGAACCAAACGCGCGGACACGGCGGGCTACATCCGGTCCCTCTGGGACGGTCTCGTGGACGCCCGTGCCGTCGTGGAAGAGGCGGTGCTGGAGCAGTACCACGCGTTGTTCGCCGCGATGTCCGCGCCGACGTACGCGACACCGGGCAATGTGGACAGTCCGCACCTGTGGCCGCAGTTCGCCCGCGACGGCGTGCACGTCGTCGACGGCGAGGCGGTGGAGATCGGCGGGCTGCGGTTCGGGTTCGCGGGCGGCGGGCTGATGCCGGCCGGGTTCGTGCGCAACCCCAGCGCGCCGTGGTTCCCGTACCTCCGGACGGAGGAGGACATGGCGTCGGCGTTCGACCGGATGGGACCGGTCGACGTGCTGTGCACGCACATCCCGCCGGCTGTTCCGGACCTGACATATGACGTCGTCGCGCGCCGTCCCGAATGGGGATCGCGGTCCGCGCTGGAGAAGATCGTCCGCGAACGTCCGCGCTGGTCGGTGTTCGGGCACGTGCACCAGCCGTTGGCCCGGCGGGTGCGGATCGGCTACACCGAGTGCGTCAACGTCGGGCACTTCCAGCGCAGCGGCAAGCCTCACGTCCTCAATTGGTAAAGACGCGAGTAACCTCCTCACTCATGGCCGACGAGTCCACGCAGTCCATCGTCATCGACGCTCCGCCTGAGAAGATCATGGCGATCATCGCGGACTTCCCGTCGTACCCGGACTGGGCGAACGGGATGAAGGAAGTCGAGGTTCTCGACACCGGTTCCGACGGCCGTGCGCAGCAGGTGCGGTTCGCGATCGACCAGGGTCCCGTGAAGGACGAGTACACCCTGAAGTACGACTGGGCCGCCGACGGTCTGTCGGTGAAGTGGGAGCTCGTCAAGGGCACCATGCAGAAGGCGCAGCAGGGCAGCTACGTGCTGGCGCCGTCCGGTGCCGGGACCAAGGTCACCTACACGCTGTCGGTGCAGCTGGTGATCCCGATGATCGGGCTGTTCCGCCGCAAGGCCGAGAAGCTGATCCTCGACACCGCGCTCAAGGAGCTCAAGAAGCGCGCGGAGAAGGCGGCTTGAGCCGGGTCCTGCTCTTCACCGGCAAGGGCGGGGTCGGCAAGACGACGCTGGCGGCTGCCACCGCGGCCTCGCTGGCCGCGAACGGCCGCAAGGCTCTCGTGGTGTCGACCGATCCCGCTCACTCGCTGGGCGACGCCCTCGACGTCCGGCTGGGCGCCGCACCGTCCGAAGTAGACACCGCGGACGGGCTTTTCGCGTGCCAGATCGATCCGCGCGGTCTCGTCGACGAGGCCTGGGGCGAGCTGCGCGGGCATCTGCGCACCGTTCTCGCGGGCGCCGGGGTCGACGAGCTCGACGCCGAGGAACTCACCGTGCTGCCGGGCGTCGAGGAGTTGCTCGCGCTGGCGGAGGTGCGGCGGCTGGCGTCGAGCGGGCCGTGGGAGGTCGTGGTCGTCGACTGCGGGCCGACCGCGGAGACGCTGCGGCTGCTGTCGTTGCCCGAGGCGTTCGCGGGCTATCTGGAGAGGCTTTTCCCGACGCACCGGCGGGTGGTGCGCGGGTTGCTGGCCGGTGTGGCGGGTACCGGGACCGTCGAGAAGTGGGACGCGACGGCGGACGCGCTGAGCCGGCTCGCCGAGCGACTGGACTCGTTGCGGACGATGCTCTCGGATCCTTCGTCGTGCTCGGTGCGGCTGGTGCTGACGCCGGAACGGGTCGTGGCCGCCGAGACGCGCCGGACCTTGACCGCGTTGGCGCTGCAGGGAATCCGGGTCGACAGCGTGATCGCGAACCGGCTGGTGCCCTCGCCTGGTTCCGCGCGCGGTGCCGCTGCCACCTGGTTGCGGACGCGGCGGCACGAGCAGGACGCGGTGCTGGCGGAGCTGACCGGGATCGGCGAGATCCGCACGGTCGACCACCGGGCTTCGGAGCCCGTTGGCGTGCCGGCGTTGCTGGAGGTCGCCGCGCAGCTTTACGGCTCGGAGGACCCGCTGCCGGGTGCTTCCGGTGCTGCCGGCGTCTCAGGGTCGCTGCTGGAGGTGTCGGGCAGCGGGCGTGGTCTCGACGCCCGATACTCGCTGCGAATCGCGTTGCCGCTGGCCGACGACACGGACCTCGACCTCGCGCGCGTGGGCGACGACCTCGCGTTGACCATCGACGGCAGGCGTCGGCTCGTGGCGCTGCCGTCGTTGCTGAAGCGCTGCATCGTGACCGGTGCGGAGATGGACTCGGGTGGCGTCACGGTGGGGTTCCGCCCAGACCCCGGGCTTTGGCGCTGATCAGGAGCTTTGGATGACCCAGGACAACACGGGAAAGCTCGCCGAGGAGCTTCGGCTGCTGATCGACACGGCTGCTGAGCGCATGCAGCCGTGGCTGCAGCGGATGGCCGAGGCGGGCGACGGCTCGCACACGCCCGAGACGTGCGGCTGGTGCCCTCTGTGCAACGGTGTGGCGCTGCTGCGTGGCGACCGCTCCGAACTGGCCGCGAAGGCCGCCGAGCACGCCGCCGGTCTGGTGGCGGTGCTCCGCGCGGCCCTGCGCGAACCGGGCGCCCCGCCTCCTCCGCCCGAGCCGACCGGTGGCGTCGGCGAGTCCTCTGACGAGTCTTCGGGGCAGCGGGTGCAGCACATCAAGGTCGTCAGGAAGACCGACTAGTGCTCACCGTCGGAGTGGACATCGGTGGCACCAGCGTGCGCGCGGGCGTCGTGGACGCGCGCGGCTCGGTGCTGGACACCTCACGCGCCCCCACGCCCGCCGGTGAACGGGCTCTCGAAGACGCGATCGTCGCCGCCGTGGAGGAGGTTGCGGACCGCCACGCCGTGAACGCCGTCGGTCTGGCCGTGGCGGGCTTCATCGCCTCCGACCGCCGCACGGTCCGTTTCGCACCGCACCTGGCGTGGCGGCAGGCCGACGTCGCCGACCGCATGAGCGACCGGCTGGGCATGCCCGTCGTCCTGGAGCACGACGCGAATGCCGCCGCCCTGGCCGAACACCGCTTCGGCGCCGCACGTGGCGCCAAGACCGCCGTCCTGGTGGCCATCGGCACAGGCATCGGCGCCGCTTTACTGCTGAACGGCGAGGTCTTCCGCGGCGCGTACGGCGTGGCTCCCGAACTCGGCCACCTGCGCGTGGTCCCCGACGGCCGTCCCTGTCCGTGCGGCAAGAACGGCTGCTGGGAGCGCTATTGCAGCGGCACGGCCTTGTCGGCCACCGCGGTGGAACTGCTCGCCAAGCACCCCGGCGTCTCGACCGTGCTGGCCCGCGAAGCCGCTGGCGACTCCCGCGCGGTGACAGGCCGCCGCGTGGCCGGTGCCGCCCGCGACGGCGACCCCTTGGCCAAGCGCGCGATGGCCGACCTGGCCCGCTGGCTAGGCGAGGGCCTGGCGCTGGTGGCGGACGTCTACGACCCCGAGGTGATCGTCATCGGGGGAGGCGTCTCGGAGTCCGCGCCGATGTTCATGGACGACGCCCGCGAGCGCTACGCCTCCGTGGTGACCGGCGCGGGCCACCGCCCGCTGGCCCGGATCCGCACCGCGCAGCTCGGCGACGACGCCGGAATCGTGGGCGCCGCGACCCTGGCCCGCGAGATGGCCGCCTCGCTGTCCAAGAACAACTCACGCCGCTCCTGAACTGATATATCGCACGGTCAACCGATATATCAGTTTCTGATACCCGCTGACCTGCGCCTTAGCAATGAGACTTTGGACTTCGTCCGCAAAAGACTCGTTGCAAAGGACTGTTCTCAGGCGTGCAGGAGTTGGGCGAGCCGCGTCTTGGCGAAGTCGATGAACGGAACGGCGTCGATCAGCTCGCAGCGGGCGGCCCCGATGACCTGGTGGCTGATCTGTCCCTGTTCGGCCCAGTCGGCGCCCACTCGTGGGAAGTGCGTGTCGTTGTCGTCGCCGACGTCCGGCGCTTCGAGCCAGACCCGTTGCCCCTCGACGACGTAGGGGAAGCGGCGCAACTTCGTGCGATGGCCGCGCACCAGCGACTCGGCGTGGTGCAGGAACGAGTTGCGGTTGTGCCCGACGGCGAGCAACACGATCTGCGCCTCGAGCTCGTAGAGCCTGCTGAACGGTGAGTCCGCCCCCAGCGCATAGGCGAACGGCTGGTGCTCGGTGATGTGTGCCGCGGCCGCACCGAGCGCGGCCACCGAAGCCTGCGGATGACGGCTGCGCAACCGGCCCGGCTCGGCGAGCACGGCGCGGGGCACAGCCCCCATGGACGTCGGAAACTCATCGTGGAACAGGGGTACGCGAGTCCTCGCCACCTCGACGTCGTGGTCGCCGGCGGCACGACAGTCCGGATGCGGATCGGCGATCACGTCGCCGGTGAACGCCGGGACCACGATCGTGCCGGTCCGGCCGACGCACTCCCTCAGCGCGCGCACGATCGTCGCGGCGCCGCCCTCCACCTCGCCGAACGCCGAGACGGACGAGTGCACCACGATCGTCGCGCCCTCGGTCACACCGAGGGCCCGGAAACCTCGGTGCAGAAGATCGAAATCAACCAGCGTCATCGGCCGCCCCGTCCGCCTTGGCAATGAGTCTTTTGACGACGTCGTCAAAAGACTCATTGCAAGGGTGCTGGTCGGCGCAACTGATATATCGATTTGAGGAGTGTCGCGGCGGGCGTGTCGGGGTCTGTTCGCCCGCCGCGAACACCCAGCTCGAACGCCCGGCAGAGGGCCGGGCCGGGGGATCTAGCGGCCGAGCAGGCGCAGGATGCGCGGGCGGCGCTTGGCGCGCTCCGCGTCCTTCTTGCTCAGGGTCGCCAGGGCGCGGGCCATCATCAGGTGCTGCATCTGGTCCATGCCCGACACGGTAAGCATGACCGAATCGTTATCTGAAGGTTTGAGTGGCCGTTATCACGCCGTTACCGAGCGGGACGTGACGTGTCACACCTGGGCGCCGTCGTCCCAGCCCGAGTCCGGTGGCGGGGTGTTGCGCATGCGCAGGATCAGCCAGCCGACGCCCGCGCACAGCGAGACGAGCGAGAGCGGCGTGCCGATGCGCGACTCGAGACCGAAGAGACCGGGGGCGACCAGCAGGACGATGCCCAGCACGAACAGACCGAGCGCGGCGATCGTGGACGCGCGCAGCACGGGGAAGGGCGGGGGCTCCGGCGGGACGTAGTGGTCCTCGTCGGTGCGGTCCCTGTCCTGGTCGCGCCGTTCGGGCTCGTCCAGCGGCTCGGAGGGGATGTCGTCGGCCGCGTCGGCGCGTGCCCTGGGATCGCTGCCGAGATCGCTCTCGGGGCTCGCCTCGTCGAGGTCGAGCCAGTCCTTGCCGACCCCGTCCCGTTCGAGACCCGCGACGATCTCGGCAAAGAGCTCGTCGACGTTCTCGGGGCCGTCGGTCGAGTCGCGCCGGGCGTTCATCCAGAGCCTCCGTGTGCCGCAACCCTCTTGACCCCTCATCGTTGCACGGGCGGGATGTGTTGCGGGTTACGGCAGTCGGCTCAGCAGAGCCGTGACGCACTAACTTGGGATTCGTTGTGTGAGGTGCGGTCGGCTCCGTAGGCTGGTTGTCGGGATCAAGGTTCGGTGTCTAGGGAGGCGCTTCCCGCTGTGCTGTACTGGATCATGAAGCACGTCCTCCTGGGACCGATTCTGCGGCTGTTCTTCCAGCCGAAGATCATCGAGGGCGCCGAGAACATCCCGAAGGAGGGCGGCGCGATCCTGGCGAGCAACCACCTCGCCGTGTCCGACTCCTTCTTCCTGCCGCTGATGCTGTCGCGGCGCGTGACCTTCCCGGCCAAGATCGAGTACTTCACCGGCACCGGGCTCAAGGGCAAGCTGCAGAAGTGGTTCTTCTCCGGCGTCGGCCAGGTGCCGATCGACCGGTCCAGCGCCTCGGCCGCCCAGGGTGCGCTCGACACCGGCGTGCGGATCGTGCGCGAGGGCAAGCTGCTCGGCATCTACCCCGAGGGCACGCGCTCGCCCGATGCCCGCCTGTACAAGGGCAAGGTCGGTGTCGCGTGGATCGCGCTGGAGTCCGGTGCGCCGGTCATCCCGGTGGCGATGTTCGGCACGGACAAGGCCAACCCCATCGGCTCGAAGATGTGGAAGCCGTACCCGATCCGGATCAAGATCGGCAAGCCGCTCGACTTCTCCCGCTACGAGGGGCTGTCGGGCGACCGGTTCGTGCTGCGGTCGATCACCGACGAGATCATGTACGCGTTGATGGAGCTCTCCGGTCAGGAGTACGTCGACGTCTACGCGGCCAAGGCCAAGGAACAGGCCGCGGACGTGCCCGAGCAGGGCAAGAAGCCCGACCGGGTGCCCGAGAAGAAGGCGAGCTGACCGCACCCCTAGGGTGTCGCGGTGCGGTTCTTCTACGACTGTGAGTTCATCGAGGACGGGGTGACGATCGACCTCGTGTCGATCGGTGTGGTCGACGAGGAAGGCCGCGAGTTCTACGCCGTGTCCACCGAGTTCGACCCCGAGCGGGCCGGGCCCTGGGTGCGGCAGAACGTCCTCAACCAGCTGCCGTCGCCCGCCGACAAGGCGTGGCGCAGCCGTGAGCGCATCCGCGAGGACCTGCTGGACTTCCTCGGCGCCCGCAACGCCGCCCGTGACGAGATCGAGCTGTGGGCGTGGTTCGCCGCCTACGACCACGTCGCGCTGGCGCAACTGTGGGGAGCGATGCCGGCGTTGCCGCGTTCGTTGCCGCGGTTCACCCGCGACCTGCGGCAGCGCTGGGACGACGTCGGCAGGCCCAGGCTTCCGGCCCCGCCCGCGGACGCGCACGACGCCCTCGCCGACGCGCGCCACAACCTCGCGCGGTGGAAGGTGATCGAGGAACATCGGCGGAAAATCGGTTTTCCCGTCCGGTAAGTGAGACCCGCGTTGCTGCACCGATACAGCTCGTGAAAGTCTGAGTGACACAGAACACGAGAGATTGGGAAGCAGATGCGCATCGGTGTGCTCACTGGCGGTGGTGACTGCCCCGGTCTGAACGCCGTGATCCGGGCCGTGGTCCGCAAGGGCATCAAGGCACACGGCTGGGAGATCGTCGGGTTCCGCAACGGGTGGCAGGGTCCGATCGAGAACCTGACCAAGGAGATCGGCCTCGCGGACGTCGAGGAGATCCTCACCCGCGGTGGCACGATCCTGGGCTCGTCGCGCACGAACCCGTACAAGGTCGAGGGCGGTGTCGACGCCATCCGCGAGACCATCGCGGCCAACAACATCGACGCCATCGTTGCGATCGGCGGCGAGGACACCCTCGGTGTCGCCAAGCGCCTCACCGATGACGGCATCGGCGTCGTCGGCGTGCCGAAGACGATCGACAACGACCTGGGCGCGACCGACTACACGTTCGGCTTCGACACGGCCGTGCACATCGCGACCGAGGCGATCGACCGTCTCCGCACCACGGCCGAGTCGCACCACCGCGCGCTCGTCGTCGAGGTCATGGGCCGCCACGCGGGCTGGATCGCGCTGCACTCCGGTCTCGCCGGTGGCGCGAACGTCATCCTCGTGCCCGAGCGCCCGTTCAGCGTCGACAAGGTCGTCGGCTACGTCGAGCGCCGCTTCGAGCGCGAGTTCGCGCCGATCATCGTCGTCGCCGAGGGCGCGATTCCCGAGGGCGGCGCCGAGGTGCTGCACTCCGGTGAGCGCGACGCCTTCGGCCACGTCCGTCTCGGCGGCGTCGGTCAGTGGCTCGCGGAGGAGATCGCGGACCGCACAGGCAAGGAGTCCCGCGCGGCCGTGCTCGGCCACATCCAGCGCGGCGGCACGCCGACCGCGTACGACCGCGTGCTCGCGACCCGCTTCGGCCTGCACGCCGTCGACGCCGTCGCGGCCGGTGACTTCGGCACGATGGTCGCGTTGCGCGGCACCGAGATCGTCCGGGTGAAGCTGTCGGAGGCGACGGCCGAGCTCAAGACCGTCCCGACGGAGCGCTACGAAGAGGCCGAGGTCTTCTTCGGCGCCTGATATCCAATATATGGCGGCTCTGCGCTGCGTCGCGGAAGCCACCGATATATCAGTTCACCCGGTTCCCTGAGGAGCCCAGGTCACGGCAGCGGTCTCGGTGAGGGAGTTGAGCGCCCTCTTCATCGCGCCGTACGCCGGCAGGGCGGGGTTCGCGCGG
>NZ_JBEXPJ010000242.1:0-10897 GCF_040611995.1 Lentzea sp. NPDC006480 | reverse complement strand
GAACCGTTTCTGCGGCCGCGTCCGAACAAGTGGTGTGGAAAGTCAGCGAAGGGGAACGATGGAACTCGTACAACCGCGGCGGCCGAGAGATGCGGGATCAGAGCCGGTACAAGTGGCTCCGGAGCTGCTGGGTCAAGTGGCGCGGGGTGACCACGCCGCCTTCGCAAGGCTGTACGACCTCATGGCCGGCAAGGTGTTCGGGCTGATCCGGCGCGTACTGCGGGACGAGGCGCAGTCGGAGGAAGTGTTCCAGGAGGTCATGCTCGAGGTGTGGCGCAAAGCCAGCCGGTTCGACGCCGCACTGGGCAGCCCGTCCGCGTGGATCATGACGATCGCGCACCGCCGCGCGGTCGACCGGGTGCGCGCAGCGCAGGCCGCGGGCACCAGGGAGACGCAAGCGGCGCAGCTGGAGGTCGACACACCGTTCGACGACACGAGCGAGCAGGTGGCCAGCCGTCTGGAGCATCGGCAGGTACGCCGGTGCCTCGGCATGCTGACCTCGTTGCAGCGCGAGTCGGTGCTGCTCGCCTACTACCAGGGCTACACCTATCCCGAGGTCGCGAGCCTGCTGAAGCTTCCCCTCGGCACGGTCAAGACCCGGATGCGCGATGGCCTGATCAGACTGCGTGACTGCATGGGGGTGTCGGCATGAGCCTCGCCGACGAACACCGGATGTCCGGCGTGTGGGCGCTGAACGCCTTGGACGATGCGGAAAGCACTGCGTTCGAACAACATCTGCGCGAGTGCGCGAGCTGTGCGGTCGAGGCAGCCGAACTGAGGGAGACCGCGGCACGGCTTGGTGAGGCCACCGAGTTCGCGGCACCTCCGGAGCTCAGGGCGCGCGTGCTCGCTGCCGCGGCGCGGACCCGGCAGCTGCCGCCAGAAGCCAAGGCATCTGTGATGCTCCCTGAACGCCGATGGTTCAAGCGACTCGGCGTACTTGCCGCCGCCGCGAGCGTCCTCGGTGCCGTGGCGCTCGGGACACTGGCAGTGCACCACAACAATGAGACCGCGCGCGAAGTTGAGGCTCTCCGTGAAGTCGCCGCCGAATACGACGAGCTCGCCGCGTTGGTCTCGTCTCCCGGAGCGGCGACGGTGAGCAGATCCGCCGAGCACGGTGGTACCGGAACGGTTGTGCACGCGCCCGGTCACCACAAGATCGTCTTTCTTGCTGGTGGACTGCCGGCGTTGCCCTCGGACCGTTCTTACCAGCTGTGGATCGTGACCGACGACGGTCCGCGCTCCGCGGGCGTGCTGCCCACGGGCGACAAGCCGCCGCCCGTGGTCGTGGAAGCTCTGGCGGGCACGGAGAAGCTGGCGCTGACCGTCGAGCCCAGCGGAGGATCGCAAGGCCCGACGACGGTGCCCGTGGTCGTGCTTCCGCTGACGGTCTGAGCCGTGGCCGCGGCGCAGGCGGCGGGCCACCTCGTAGCCGCGCTCGTGAACCCGTTGGCGTTGCCGTTCCTCGCTGTCGGCAACACCGCGCTCGACCTGACGCCGCATCCGTCGCCTGCCCAGCGGTTGCCCAGTGCTTGCCCAGCGGTCGAATCCACACTCCGGGAGTAGCTCGATCGCAGGCAAGTACACCGTTGGAGGTATTTCAGTGACTGCAGGAACGAGACGGTCCGGGCGTCGCCTGGCCGCGCTGGCGGTAGCCCTGGCCGCCGGGCTCGTCACCACGGCGGTGGTGACGTCGCCGGCGCATGCCGTGCCCGGCCTCCAGAAGTTCCAGGGTGCGGTGTCGGCGAACGACTCAGCGCCGACCAAGACGGTCCACGCGGACTGCCCGGCCGGCCTGCGGGTGCTGGGCGGCGGCGGGTGGATCTTCACCGGCGGCCCCGACGCCGACAAGGTGGCGCTGATCGAGCTGCGGCCGGTACACCCGCCCAGTGGGGTGGACCAGTACGTGGTCACCGCAGAAGAGATCATTCCGAACATCACCAGCAACTGGTCGGTCCAGGCGTACGTGATCTGCTCAAGCCCGATCAGCGGACTGAACATCGTCGCCAACACCGGGTTCAGCTTCTCCTCTTCGGCAGATGCCTTCTGCCCGATCGGCCAGGTCGTGCTGGGCAGTGGCGGCAAGGTGAACAACCCGGCGGGTCACGTCAAGCTGACCGAGGCGACCCCGCTGCTTGCCGGCGACAGGGTCACCACGGGCGTCGTCGAGGACAACGCCGGCGCGACCAACGTCTGGAGTGTGACCTCGTACGCGGTCTGCGCACCGAGGCCTGCCGGTTACCAGGTGGTCTTCGCGCGGTCGGACCTGCGGGCGTCGGAGCCGGAGAAGCCCGCCGTCGTTGTGTGCCCGGCGGGGACCAGAGTGCACGGGGCTGCGGCGGTCGCGCTGACGCTCGAGACCGGTGGTACGGGAACCTCTGGGGCTTTCGCCCTTCAACTGATCTACCCGTTCAACGCCCTGGACCGGGTCCAAGCCTTCGCGGTGGAGATCGTTCCGACCAGCATCACCTGGGAGGTCCGGGCGGTCGCCATCTGCGCGGCCTGACTGCACCAGGTAGGCAATGCGGGAGCACACCCCGTCCGGGCGTGCTCCCGCGGCCGTGGTGGCAGATCGGCCGATGAGTTGTTCTACCGCGTTGCCGGCGCTCAGTTCGGTCTTCACCTCGATCTGAAGGGCCGCCTTCAGCGCTGTCGCCGCTGCTTCGGTGAGCCACTGCCTGCCTCTTCGGCTGCCCATTGCACCGCGTGCGTTGCGGTTTTCGATCCGTCGAGTCCCACGACCACCGGTCTGGTCACGGTCATCCGTCCTCAGCTCGTTTCCTTCAGCAGCGTCCGGGTCTGGGTCGCGATCTCGATGTCTTCTCGTGCCTCGACGACCACGACCGCCACAGCGGTGCTGTTCGGGCCGATACCGAGGAAGGCAAGCCCAGCAGTGGTGTCCGCGCGCAACGCGGCGTCGTGCTCGCCGACACCGCCGGTGAACACGAGCACGTCGATGCCGCCCAACGACGCAGCCATCGCGGCGATGCCTTGACGCAGCCGGTGCACGTAGACCTGGAGCGCGAGAATCGCGTGAGCGTCGCCGTTTTCCGCGGCCTGGCGCACGTCGCGCAGGTCGCCGCCGGCCTCGGAGAGTCCCGCGAGCCCGGAGTGGTGCTCCAGCCCGTCCTCGAGCTCGTCCAGCGTCAGCCCGGCGCGCTGGAGCCACACGAGCAGGCCGGGGTCGACGTCACCGCTGCGGGTGGCCATCACGAGGCCTGCCAGCGGGGTGAAGCCCATCGTCGTGTCGACCGAACGTCCATTCGCGACAGCGGCGAGTGACGCCCCGGAGCCGAGGTGGCAGCTCACGACCCGAGCACCGGGCCTGTCCGCCAGCTCAGCGGCTCGTCGGGACGCATAGGCGTGCGACAGACCGTGGAACCCGTACCTGCGCAGGTCCCACTTGCGCCGCCACGACGCAGGAACGGCGTAGGTGGCCGCGGCCGCGGGCATCGTGGCGTGGAAGGCGGTGTCGAAGCACGCGACCTGCGGTACGGCGTGCAGCAACTGGCGCGCCGCGTCGATGCCGGCGAGCGCACGGGGCTGGTGCAGCGGCGCCAGCCCGGTGAGCGCCTCGATCTCGGCGCGCACGTCGTCGTTGATCGCGGTCGCACTCGTGAACTCGGAACCGCCATGCACGACGCGGTGCCCGACAGCGTCCACGGAGGGCGCGCCGCGCAGGAAGTCTTCCAGCGGGCGCATCTCGCCTGACCAGCGGTCCACGGTGGTGTCGGCGAGGACGGTGTTGTCCTCGCCGAGGAGGCGGAGCTTCAGGCTGGAGGAGCCCGCGTTCACCACGAGCAGGTTCATTGCCAGGTCCAGTCGCGGATCTCGGGCAGGTCTTCGCCGTGTTCGCGGATCCAGGTGTGGTGGCGGGTGCGCTGGTCCTGCATGTGCTGGCGCAGCCGGGCGGCTTTCGGGCCGAGTCCGGGGACGCGGTCGATGACGTCGATGACGAGGCGGTAGCGGTCCATGTCGTTGAGCACGAGCATGTCGAACGGTGTGGTCGTGGTGCCTTCTTCCTTGTAGCCGCGGACGTGCAGGTTGTGGTGGTTGGTGCGGCGGTAGGTCAGGCGGTGGATGAGCCACGGGTAGCCGTGGTAGGCGAAGATCACCGGCTTGTCGGTGGTGAACAGGGCGTCGAACTCGCGGTCCGGCATGCCGTGCGGGTGCTCGGTGTCCGGCTGCAGGCGCATCAGGTCGACGACGTTGACCACGCGGACCCGCAGCGACGGCAGGTGTTCGCGCAGGAGCTTCGTCGCGGCCAGCACCTCGACCGTGGGGGCGTCACCCGCACACGCCAGCACGACCTCCGGCTCCTCGATGCCGTCGTCGGTGCTCGCCCACTCCCAGATCCCGGCGCCGCGGGTGCAGTGCAGGATCGCCTCGTCGACGTCGAGCCAGTCCGGTGTCTCGTTCTTGCCGGCCACGATGACGTTCACGTAGTCCTTGCTGCGCAGGCAGTGGTCCGCGACCGAGAGCAGCGTGTTGGTGTCCGGCGGCAGGTAGACGCGGACGACCTCGGCCTTCTTGTTCATCACGTGGTCGATGAAACCGGGATCCTGGTGCGAGAAGCCGTTGTGGTCCTGGCGCCACACGTGTGAGCTGAGCAGGTAGTTCAGCGACGCGACCGGCCGCCGCCATTCCAGCTTCTTGTGCGTCTTGAGCCACTTGGCGTGCTGGTTGAACATCGAGTCGATGATGTGGATGAACGCCTCGTAGCAGTTGAACAACCCGTGCCTGCCCGTGAGCAGGTATCCCTCCAGCATGCCCTGGCACAGGTGCTCGGACAGCACCTCGATCACCCGGCCGTCGTGGACGAGGTGCTCGTCGACGGCCAGGGTTTCCGCCTGCCACTGCTTTCCGGTGACCTCGTACACGGCGTCGAGCCGGTTGGAGGCCGTCTCGTCCGGGCCGAAGATCCGGAAGGAGCGGGCGTCGGCGTTGAGCGTGATGACGTCGCGCAGCATCCGGCCGAGCACCCTGGTCGGTTCGGAGTGCGTGGTGCCGTGCTTGACGACTTCAGCCGCGTGCGCGCGGATGCCAGGCATCTTCAGCTCCCGCAACAGCAATCCACCATTGGCATGTGGCGTCGCGCCCATCCTGTGCTCCCCGGTGGGCACGAGCGCGGCGAGCTCCGGTCGGGGAGCACCGCTCTCGTCGAAGAGCTCGTCCGGCCGGTAGCTGCGCAGCCACGCTTCCAGCTGACGCAGGTGGTCCGGGTTGTCTCGCACGCCGGCCAGCGGAACCTGGTGCGCACGCCAGGTGTTCTCGACCGGAACTCCGTCCACTTCGGACGGTCCCGTCCATCCTTTGGGGCTGCGCAGCACGATCATCGGCCAGCGCGGCCGGTCGTGCGTGCTCTTGATGCGGTGGATCTCGTCGAAGACCTGGTCGAGCACCTCGGCCATGCGGGCGTGCATCGCCTTCGGTTCGTCGCCCTGGACGTAGAACGGCGCGTAGCCGTAGCCGCGCAGCAACGCGTCCAGCTCGTCGTGCGGGATGCGCGACAGCAGGCTGGGATTGGCGATCTTGTAGCCGTTGAGGTGCAGGATCGGCAGCACCGCGCCGTCGCTCTGCGGGTTGAGGAACTTGTTGGCGTGCCAGCTGGTCGCGAGCGGCCCGGTCTCGGCCTCTCCATCACCGACCACGCACGCCACGACGAGGTTCGGGTTGTCGAACGCGGCACCGAACGCGTGCGCCAGCGAGTACCCCAGCTCGCCGCCCTCGTGGATGGAACCGGGCACCTCGGGCGCGACGTGGCTGGGCACGCCGCCGGGGAAGGAGAACTGCCGGAACAGCTTTTGCATGCCTTCGGCGTCGCGCGGCACGTCCGGGTAGGTCTCGCTGTAGGTGCCCTCCAGCCAGGTGTTGGCCAGCAGTGCGGGGCCGCCGTGGCCGGGGCCGGTCACGAAGAGCATGTCGAGATCGCGCTCGCGGATGATCCGGTTGAGGTGTGCGTAGAGGAAGTTCAAACCCGGGGTGGTGCCCCAGTGCCCCAGCAGACGAGGCTTGATGTGCTCCGGTGTCAGAGGCTCGGTCAGCAGCGGGTTGTCCACGAGGTAGATCTGGCCGGCCGACAGGTAGTTGGCGGCTCGCCAGTACGCGTCGAGCAGCTCCAGGTCGGCGTTCGACATCTCGCGCTCCTCAGTCGGGGTTGGTGCCTTCCACGCTGCCGTCCGGATCGATCACGGGACAGGGCACGCGGTCCGCGTCGGCAGGGACTGAAGTCCCTGTCCGGTCCGGGCGCGTGTGGGTCTCCTGGAGCGATGACGTCTTGCGACAGGGCGAGCCGTAGGGCGGAACCCGCCGGTAGTCGCCGATGATTCGCCCTCCTGGCGGTCGAGGTCGCCGGGAGTGTGCGCGGTGATCGACGACGGGGTGCGTGCGTCGACGTCGTAGCTCCCGCCCGGCGCGGAAGCCGCGCCAGGCAGCGGTGGTCGTGCGCTCGGCGGTGGTGGTCACCGGGTCAGCACCACCTTGAGCGCGCCGGAGTCGCCGGCGTTCTCGAACACCTCGTAGGCCTGCTCCATCTCGTCGAGAGCGAACCGGTGCGTGATGAACCGCTCGCCGTCGATCCGGCCCGACGCGACCATGCGCAGCAGGGTGGGCGTCGAGCTGGTGTCGACCAGCCCGGTGGTGATGGTGACGTTGCGGATCCAGAGACTTTCCAGGTGCAGCGTGGCGGGTTTGCCGTGCACGCCGACGTTGGCGACGTGGCCACCTGGGCGCACGAGCTTCGTGCACAGCTCGAACGTCTGCGGCACACCGACGGCCTCGATCGCGACGTCCGCACCGAGTCCGCCGGTCAGCTCGCGGACGACCCGTTCGGCCTCTTCGGCAGTGGACGCGGTGACGTCGGCGCCGAACTGCTTCGCCGCGTCGAGCCGGGATGTCGAGAGGTCGACGGCGACGATGTGGCTGGGGCTGTAGAGCTGCGCGGTCAGGATCGCGGCGAGCCCGATCGGCCCGGCGCCCACGATCACCACGGTGTCGGCGGGCTTGATCCGTCCATTGAGGACACCGACTTCGTACGAGGTCGGCAGGATGTCCGCCAGTACGACCGCTGCCGTGTCCGTGACGTCGTCGGGCAGCAGGTGTGTGGAGGTGTCGGCGAACGGGACGCGCACGTACTCCGCCTGCACGCCGTCGGTGGTGTGGCCGAGGATCCAGCCACCACCGCCCAGGCACTGACCGTAGCTCCCGACGCGGCAGTACCGGCAGCGGCCGCAGGACGTGATGCACGAGATGAGCACCCGGTCGCCCGGCTTCACCGAGGTGACTGAGGTGCCGGCCTGTTCCACGATGCCGACCGCCTCGTGGCCGAGGATGCGACCCGGCTCGACCTCGGGGACGTCGCCGGAGAGGATGTGCAGATCGGTGCCGCAGATCGTGACCGCGGTGACGCGCACGATCGCGTCGGTCGGGTCCTTGATCTCCGGCTGGGGAACGTCTTCCCACGCGCGCTTGCCGGGACCGTGGTAGACCAGCGCCTTCATCAGGATTCCTCCTCGTCGGTTCGTCGCTTCTCAGCGTTCTCGGGCCGGCGGACGTGGCGCAGAGCCCGTGGTCCCGGACGCCGGAGGACCTAAGGACCTCCACGCCTTTGGTGTGGCCGACCTACCGTCGAGACATGAAGCACGCTCTTGTGGTGTACGAGTCGATGTTCGGCAACACCAAGGAAATCGCCGAGGCCGTGGCCGAAGGGCTGCGCGCGACCATGACCGTCAGGATCGTCGAAGTGGGCTCCGCTCCGGCGGTGCTCAGTGACGACGTCGGGCTGCTCGTGGTCGGTGGTCCGACGCACGCGTTCAGCATGAGCAGGCCGAACACCCGCGCCGACGCCGTCACCAAGGGAGCCGACGAGAAAGCCGCCGCAGCCGGTGGATTGCGCGAATGGGTCGAGCAGGTCGGCAAGGGCGCGGCGCGTCCGCCAGTCGCCGCGTTCGACACGAAAGTCAAGCGGCCTATGCTGCCTGGCTCTGCTGCTCGTGCCGCGCTCACGCGGTTCAAGCGCGCACACTTCCCGGTGCTCACGGCAGCGGAGAACTTCTACGTCAACGGCACAGCCGGCCCGCTGATCGAAGGTGAGCCGGACCGTGCCCGGAACTGGGGAGCCAAGTGCGCGGCCGAGGCAGGACCATGACCGCTGTCCTTGCCGTGCCGGACAGGCACTGCGCCGGAGGGGCGACGTGCTGACGATCGGCGTCGAGGGCTGCACAACTGGAGCGGGCCTTCGGCGACTTGTTCGGGTTCGCACCGCGGAACCAGCCCTGCGCTTCCTCGACGAGCCCACGACTCCGCCGCAGGAGTTGCGGTTGTTCGCGGGCATGCCCGCGCCGGTCCACCTCGCCGCAGCCGGGCGCCTGCTCAGCTCTTGACGCCCTTGACCTCGGCGTTGTGCTTGACCGTTCGCAACACCGCGCGGCTGATGACCGACGCGGCCGGCGTGCTGATGCGCCAGTAGCGGCGGAAGTTGAGCCAGGCCTGCGGATCCGTGAGCGTCACCCGGATCTCGGAGGTGACCAGCGTGCGGCGTTCTCCGTACGGATGCGTGGTGAACGACCACACGACCTTGCCGTAGCCGGGCTCGGCGAAGTCCCCGAAGTCACGTGGCTCGCACGGAAACCACTTCACGACCGGTCGCCAGAACTTGCCGACGGCACCGAGCACGATCTCGTGGCCGGAGTTCTCGCCGAGGATCATCCAGTCGGTGCCGGCGTCGAGGTCGTCCCACGTCAGCCTGGTGCGCTCGCGAGCAGGTCCTTCCTTGCGGGCCCGCCACCGCTCGGGCACGTCGCGGAACCACACCGCGAACGCGGCGGGACCGCCACGCAGCTCGGTGAGGTCCAGCTCGCGCAAGGACTTCCACGTCGCCGCGGGATCCGCGTTCACCAGCAGGTGGTCGGTGCGGCCGAACTCAGGCCTGGGTGCGAACCGGTCGGCTAGGAGAGGGGACGGCGACGGGGCCATGGTGTGCCTCCAAAACCGGTTGGTGCACCACGAGAACGGGGCACGGCGCGTGATGGAGTGCCGCCCTGGTGACGGTACCGCTCTCGTGCGTGTCACCGGAACCGACGATGATCACAACTGGTTCCATGCGTTGACGATGCTTCGTCGCGTCCGTCTGGAGCAGGGCGGGAAGAGTCTTCCGCGGCGGGACGAAGGTCCCGTCATCGCCGGGCGTGCTCGTCGGAGTCGATCAGCAGCTCGGCGACGGAGCGCCGCGGAGTGGCCGGCACCGGCGTGCTGAACCCGACGCGCAGCACCGTCTGCGGCACGAGCAGGCCGCCCAGCGCACGCCGCAGATCCTCCCGGACGCGCCGGACCTCCACTGGCTGGGACAGGAACGACGCGGACAGCCCGTGCGTGGTCGCGGTGAGCAGGACGCGCTGCATCGCCTGTCCTGCCTGCAGATCGCCGAGCGCCCCGTCGTAGAACGAGCAGAGGACCATCACCAGCGGGTCGGACTCGTAGTCCTTGCCGGGGTGACGTTCCGGGCCCTGGAAGTCGCGGAACGTCCACTCGTCCTGCATCTCCGGACGCACGCCCGCCGAAGCAGGCGGTATGCCGTCGGTCGCACCAGGACGGTGGCCCGTGAACGCGGCGAGCTCGGCCTGCACGGCCTCGTCGCCGAGCTGGATCTCGTGCGCCTGCTGGACGAAGCGCTTGAGCTGGGCGCGCTGCTCGGGGGTGACTACGACGTGCAGCCACGAGCGTTCGAGCTCGGCCGCCCGTACCAGCGCGTTGCGCTGGCGAGGATCGATGACCCCGTCGAGGAACGGCCGGCGGTTGGTGCGGCGACGGGGCACGGCCTCGAGCAGGGCGCGGTGCTCCTCGTCGATCTTGATCGTGCCGCCGCGGCGGACCACGGCGAGGGCGCCGGGCGCGTCGTGGCCGGGCAGCATCGAGACCAGCGGACGCACGCCCGTGCTCTGCAGGGCCAGCCGGAGGTTGAACAGCGCCGCGCCGCACGACAGGCGCAGTTCGCGCTCTTCCGGGTCGGTGGCCGCCAGGGTGCGGCTCGGGTCCGGGTGCAGCTCGATCCGGTCGCGCCGGACGCGGAACCGCCACGGCTGCGTGTTGTGCACGGACGGAGCGAGCGAGGCAGCCGCGAGCGCGCTCTCGATCTGTCCGGGCCCGAGCCCCAGAGCCGCTCCTGCTTGTGCCATGTCCTTCACCCCATCGTGTTGCCTGGTGGATCGTCTTCTCCCACTTTCCGCGTCGCCGTGGAGCAGACCCACCATCGAAGGTCCCGACCTGGCAGGGACCGCTTGGCGCCGTCACGACAGCGTGAAAGGCTTGATCGATGGTGGGTCCCGAGGAGAGACCGGTCCGCAGCCTGCTCGGTGGGTTGCGGCTGGACGAGCTGCTCGACGAGATGCGCGACCGGCTCGCCGAGATCGGGTCGACCCGCGACAAGATGCAGAGCCTGCTGGACGCCGTGCTCGCGGTCGGTGCCGGGCTGGAGCTGGATTCGACGCTGCAGCGCATCGTCCAGGCCGCTGTGGAGCTCGTGGGTGCCCGCTACGGCGCGCTGGGCGTGCTCGGCTCGCGGCACAACCTCTCGCAGTTCGTCTACGTCGGCATCGATCCCGAGGTCCGTGCGAACATGGGCCATCTGCCCGAGGGCAAGGGCCTGCTGGGTCTGCTGATCAAGGATCCGCGGGCGATCCGGCTGCACGATCTCAGCGAGCACGCCGCGTCGGTCGGGTTCCCGCCCAACCACCCGCCGATGCACAGCTTCCTCGGCGTTCCGGTGCGGGTGCGCGACGAGGCGTACGGCAACCTCTACATGACCGAGAAGCTCGGTGGCGGCGAGTTCACCGCGTCGACCTTCGGGGTGAGGACGCTGGTGAGGCGCTGCGGGGTGAGGGCGTCGACCAGGGCGTCGTCG